>CAZNTI010000052.1:0-9721 GCA_964575885.1 uncultured Terricaulis sp. | reverse complement strand
GGGTGCGGTCCGCGATCCCGATGTGTTGGCGGAATGCATCGGCGTTTCCAAAGAAGTAATGGCCGGCGAATACTACCGAGCGCTTATGCGGTGCCGGAAGTTGATCGTATTCGAGTCCGAACGCCTGGGGTTGCGGGATGTCCATTCAAGCCTACCAGCGCGCGGCCACGCAGGCTGAGTCTCCGCGCGAGTTGGAGTATCGCGCCTTTGGGCAGGTGACCGCCGGGTTGCTGCGCGCCAAGGACGAGCAGCCAAGCCTGACCGTGCTGGCCGAGGCCATCGACGCCAACCGGCGCCTGTGGACATTGCTCTCCACCGATTGCTCCGCGCCCGAGAACAAGTTGCCGTTGGCGCTGCGCGGTCAAATCGTTTCGCTGGCGATGTGGGTGGCGCGCTACTCAAGCGACGTTTTGCGCAACGGCGCCGATCTCGAGCCGCTGATCGATGTCAACCGCACGATGATGGAAGGCCTGGCGGCGCGTTAGCGCCGAATTTCTTCACGAATCGTTTCGGTGCTGACGGGTTATTAACCTCGTCTCCCTAGAAAGCTCGCAGCGCTAGGCGCCTCCAGCCGGAGGCGGCGATCGCATTGTCTCGGGCGCAACGCCCAACCGGCCAAAACGGCCGGTCAACCACGTCCAGAAGGACCATAATAATGACCAGCGTGAACACCAATTATGGGGCCCTTGTTGCGCTCCAATCCCTCAACCAGACCGGCCGCGAGCTCGCCGAAGTCCAAAACCGCGTCAACACCGGCCTCAAGGTCGCGTCCGCGAAGGACAACGGCGCCGTGTTCGCCATCGCCGAAGGCCAGCGCACCCGCATCGCGTCGCTGAGCGCAGTGACGGACGGCATCGACCGCGCCACCTCCACGATCGACGTCGGCCTCTCGGCCGGTCAGGCGATCGGCGATATCCTGAAGCAAATGAAGGAGAAGGCGGTCGCCGCGCAAGCCACCGACCTATCGACCGACCAGCGCGCCGCGCTGCAGGCCGACTTCGACGCGCTGCGCAATCAGATCAACCAAATCGCCAACGGCGCCACCTTCAACGGCTCCAACCTGGTGAACGGCGCCAACCTGACGTCGGGCGGCAACGCCCTGCGCGTGCTGACCAGCGACATCGGCTCGGCCACCGGTTCGGCCGGCGCCGGCCAGTTCGTGCGCGGCGCAGCGGTTGTGGCGTCGATCGACGGCGGCAACTTCGCCGGCGGCCTGACGCTTGACAGCAACGTCGCTTCGGGCTCGGCGACCGACGGTACCGGCGACGACCAAGCCATCCAAGCCGGCGACGCCATCCGCCTGACTTACACCGCCACCGGCGACAGCGTCACCGTGGCGTTCCAGGCCAACGATACGCTGGGCGAATATCTGGATCGCTTCAACGCCGCCACCGGCGGGCGCGTGAGCGCTTCGCTCGACGAAGACACCGGCACGATCGTCTATACCGGCAGTGAAGCGTTCACGACGGCGTTCGTTGAAACCACGACCGGCGCGACCGATGCGGCGGCGGCGTTCGAAGCGCTGTTCACCGGCACCTCCGGCGCCTACGTCGCCGGCGGCGGCTTCCAAGCCAACGGCACCGCGCTCACCAACCCGCTCAGCGGCCTGGCGCTGCTCTCCGACGTCGGCGCAGTGGCCACTTCGGGCGACAACGTGCAGTTCCAGCTGTTCGGCGCTGACGGCGTCAGCGGCGGCGGCGATGACCGCACCTTCCAGATCGAGCTCGACGGCGAAGACACCATCGACGAGTTCGTGAACAAGGTGAGCCAAGCAACCGGCGGCGCCGTAACGGCGATCTACAACGAAGAAACCGGCGGGCTCACCTATCAGAGCGCCGAGGACTTCCTCGTCACCGTGACCGGCGCTGCACTGCAGAGCTTCCTCGGCAACGCCGCCGCGGCCTCAAAGGCGCCTAACGCCTCGTCCGGCGCCGGCGCCGGCGCCAACGAAGTGCGGGTGTCGGGCTTCGACTTCCGTCTCGGCGTCGCCGGTCAAGCCCTGTCGGGCGTGACCAGCGCCCTCGATGTGTCCACCTCGGGCGGCGCGTCCACGGCATCGTCGGCCATCGACAGCGCGCTGACCAACCTGAACCGCGACCTGGCCAAGCTCGGCGCCCAGTCGAAGGCTCTGGAAATTCAGAAGACCTTCTTGGGCAAGCTGTCGGACTCGATCGAAGCCGGTATCGGCAACCTCGTCGACGCCGACCTGGCCAAGGAATCGGCCCGCCTGCAGGCGCTGCAGGTGAAGCAGCAATTGGGCGCACAAGCACTCTCGATCGCCAACCAGGCGCCGTCGATCGTGCTGTCGTTCTTCCGCTAAACGCGAACGGAAAGGCGGGGCGCCAGCGGCGCCCCGCCGATCCCGCGCGGAAGGGCTGAGCATGCGCTATGACTTCGGTTGCGCCCCCTAAGCCGCTGGCTCCGCTGCCGGAGCCGCGCGCGCCAGAGCCGCCGGCGAACATCGCCGCAGCAGCGGCCGAAAAGCAGTTTGACGATCACGCGGCGGCCATGCGCCACAGCGTTCTGCCCAATAAAGTGGATGTGAAGCTCGACGAAGACGCCGGTCGCTTCATCCACACGCTCACCGACATCTCGACAGAAGAGGTGCTGCGCCGCTATCCAAGCGAGGCCCAGTTGGCGTACTCGCGCGCGGTGATGACGTATCTGCGCCGGCTCGCAGATGTAAACGACGCGTAAATATTTCTCCTTAAACGGCGTTAGTATTAACGTTTCATTAACGAATCTCGTGTTGCTTCGCGTCGTCGGCGAAAACGCCGCGCTTGCGCCGGTGCGCGGGCGCGTCTTCGAAGGAGCGACGCGATGGTTTCGAACATTAGCCCTAGCTCGGCTGGCGTCGCGGGCGCAGCGCCGCTCGCACCGGATGCGCGCTTTGCGCGCACGCAAACCGGAGCTGACGCCGCGGCTGAGGACCGGCTCGCGGATCGGGTCGAAATCAGCGCCACGACACTGGCTGCTGCGCGCGACAGTGTCGGAGATGCGTTGAGCCAGCTGCGACAAACATTGGCGCTCGGCCACGATGCGCAGGCGACGTTGCTGAAAGTGTTGGAATTGGCGCGCGGCGGTGGCGACCAGGCTGAGTTAAGCTCGGTTTTGAGCGGTTACGCCGAGCGCGCGGAGGCCGCTATCGCCGCCGGTGCGCGGCTGGCGGCGGGCGAGAGCGTTGCGGTGCAAGCCGAGCCGGGGGCGGCGCCGGTGGTGGTCGCAGGCGCCGACTTGCGCCTCGGCAGCGAAGCCGGGGTGATGTCGTTCGGGCCCGAACAACAGCTCGACCGCGCAAACCTCGAGCGTCTGACCCAGCGCGCCTTGGAAGGACTCCAAAGCGAAGTGGGGCGGCTGCTGGAAAGCGCGCGCGCGCTTGAGGCGCATCAAGGCTTTCTCGGCGCCGCCGCTGAGGCCGGCGCGCGTGGCGATTTCGACGCCGACACCGCGCGTCTGATCGCCCTGCAGGTGCGCCAAGGACTGGAAGCGGCGGGCGGCGCCTCGATCGCCAACGTTGAGCCGCAAGCGGTGCTGTCGCTGTTTAGGGCTTAAGCCTTAGAGCGGCCGCCAAGTGCTGGCGGCGCCGCTGACGCTGAGCTTGGCAGCGCCGGCGGGGGCAGCGCCAAGGCCGGAACTGAGATCGATGAGCTCGGAGTTGTAATCGTCCTCGTCACGCAGGCGCCGAAGCAGCGCGCGCGCGCCCTGGTAAATTTTGAACGCCGCGAGGCCGATAAGGCCGAGCGCCGCAAGGGCCGACGCGACCAGCGAAAGCAGCAGTTCGCGGTTCATTTGCAATTCGCCGCTGGCGGCGTCGACGAGCCGGCCGTCGCGCGGCAGCCGCTTGGCGGCGGCGGCGGCGCGGTCGCGCGCCGACTGCGCCACCAGGCGCAGCCGCGGCAGATCGCTCAGCGTTGCGGCGTGGGTCAGCATCAGCACCGCCGCCGGCAACGACGTCGCCTCGGCGATGCCGCCGACTTCGTCGAGCACCTCGCGCGCGCTGCTGACCTGACTGGCGTCGAGAGCGAATTCGAAGGCCGCCGAAGAGTTCTGATAGAGTCCCGGGTCGCGCCAGCCGCCTGCGGCGGCGGCCTCTTGGAACAGCTCCATCGACATCGACGCCCTGAACAGCGCCGCAATTTCGGCCTTCAGAGGATCCGCGACATCATCGCGGCGGCTGGCGGCGAGCAAGGCGACCGCGCCCAGAGACATGCGCGGCGACAGCTCGCCGGCGAGCCCCAAACTGTAGCCGGTAAGGATGAATTGCAGCGGATCGGTTTCCGGTTCCGCCAACAGCGCGCGCGCCATCAGCTCGAAATCCTGCTGGTCGGCCAGGCTCGGCGCGGGCTCGGCGGTTTGATTGCGCCCGCGCAGCGAGAGCAGGGGCACCATGGCTTCGTAGCGTTCGCGCGTGCCCGGGGTCAGCAGCTGCATCGCCGCGACTTCAAGCTCGGCGTCGGTGGCGTCGGCGGCGCGGTTCAGCACGTTGGCCGAACGCGCCGGCAGCATGCCCCCGCCCGACAGCAGGATGCCGCGCGCCGCAACCGGATCGCCGGCCATCAATTCCATCGCCACCAGCCCGTCCCATTGGTTGTGACGATCGAAATCTACCTGGATCAGATCGCCGTTGAGCCGCGCGACGCGGTCGCGGATCTGCTCGGCGCGGGTGTCGGAATATTCGTACGCATAGAGGCCGTCGTTGGCGATGGTGACGATCGCGGAAGCCGCCGCGAGCGGCAGGATGAGCAGGCAGAGGTTAAAGGCGAAAGCGCTCAGCACGCCGTGCACGCCGGGTCGGCGTCGATAGGTCCGGATCGGACGCCAGGCACTCGAAATCGACGTGTGCTTCATCTCTCCCCCGGGGACCCCAGCGGGCGCTACAAAACCGACGGGATCGCCGCAGGGCAAGATAAATTGCAGGAAAGGCGAAGCTTTCGCCCGATTGCGTCCCAGCTTGCGCCAGTTTTCAGGCGCTTCGGTCGATGATTGCAGGATTGGGACCGCTGGTGTTTTGCACCCCGCCATGAGCGCCGTAGCCGCCGCCGCCGCCGCGCTGGCGCGCCACTTCTTCGGCCATCGACTGGACCAGGCCCTCGACCACCGCCTTAACCGCGCTGAGCGCCCGGTCGTGGCCAGCAAGTAGCGTCTGCAGCGCCTCGGTTTCGGCGCGCAGACGGGCGAGCAACGGGGCCGGGGCCCCAGCGACCAGAGCGGGATCGTGCTTGATGCGGGCGAGTTCGAGCCGGTAGGCGTTGGCGAGGCGATTGCGCTCGTCGGCTTCAGCGCCCTCCAGCGGCGGCTGGCGGGCCTCGATGCGCGCGGTTTCCAGGCTGATGAGCGCCGTCAGCCGCTCGGTGATCAGCAGCAATTGCTCGACCCGGTCCTTTGGATCGTCAGCCAGCAGCGCCATCGGTTTCCTCCTGCGGGTTCGCCGCGTGTTGCAGGCGCACCAATTCGCGCACGATGCTGTCGGCGACGCCGACGCCGCCGGCGTGCGCGATGGCCTCGGCGTAACGCTCGACCAGCATCGGACGGAATATCTCTTCGCCCATGCCGCCGCCGCCAAGGCCATCGGTGCTCAGGCTCTCGAACATGGGCGCGAGCATCTCGGCCAGGAACACCGCTTCGAATTCCTCGGCGATGCGGCGCACTTCATCCTGCGCTGCGGCGTTGGCTTGGGGCCGGGCGGCAGGCGTCGGCAAAGGCGCGCCGGGCAGCGCGATCGGGCCATCCATCACATCACCTCGATCTCGGCCTGGATCGCGCCGGCGGACTTCAGCGCCTGCAGGATGGAGATCATGTCGCGCGGCGTGACGCCGAGCGCGTTCAAGCCATTCACCAACTGCCGAAGCGGCACGCCGCCCGGCACCACCACGAGGCCGCCTTCGTCCTCCTCGACCTCCACTCCGGTCGAGGGCACGACCACGGTTTCGCCGCCGCGGCTGAACGGCGCCGGCTGGCTGACGAACGGATCCTCCTGGATCGAGATGGTGAGGTTGCCCTGGGCGATGGCCACGGTGGAAACCTTAACGTTCTCGCCCATCACAACGATGCCCGAGCTTTCGTCGATGACGATGCGGGCCGGAGTGTCGACCTCGACCTCCAGATTTTCAATCCGGCCCACCAACATGACCATGTCGCCCGCGAAGGCTTCCGGGCGGCGCAGGATCACCGCGCCAGGATTGGCGGCGCGCGCGGTATCGGCGCCGACGGCGCCATTGATGGCGGCGGCGATTCGCTGCGCGGTGGTGAAATCCGGGTTGCGCAAGGACAGACGCAGTTCCTGGGCTGCGGCGATATCGAAGCTGATCTCGCGCTCGACGAGCGCGCCGGAGGCGATGCGCCCCGCGGTCGGCACCCCGCGCGTCACCGAAGAGCCGGACTGGCCCGAAGCCGCGAAGCCCCCGATCGCCAGCGGGCCTTGCGCGACCGCGTAAACCTGCTGGTCAGCGCCCATGAGCGGGGTCACCAGCAATTGCCCGCCGGCCAGGCTGCGGGCATCGCCAAGGGCCGACACGGTGACGTCGATGCGCGAGCCCTGGCTTGCGAACGGCGGCAGATTGGCGGTCACCATCACGGCGGCGACGTTGCGGGTGTTCAGGTTGCCGTTGGAGGCGTTGACGCCCAGGCGTTCGAGCATTGCCGCAAGGCTCTGGCGCGTGAACGGCGAATTGCGCAACGAATCGCCAGTGCCCGCGAGCCCGACCACCAGGCCGTAGCCCACCAGCTGGTTCTCCCGTACGCCCTCGAAATCGGCCACGTCCTTGATGCGCGGACCAGCCCACGCCGACGGTGCGGCCACCGGCGCCGTGAGGGCGGCCGTCGAGGCCACGGCGATGAAAGCGGCGCGCAGGGCGCGGTTTGCCAAGCTCATGAACCGGACAAGGCGGCAGTTCGGTTAATGTCGGGTCAAGCGCGCGTTAATCCGCTGGCAATGAGCGGCGCGCAGACACCTGCACATGAAGATCGAACCAGGCCGGGGCGTTTCGACGGGATCGGGTGGACGCGCGAACGCGGCGGCGGCGCCCGGATTCTCGCCGACGGCGGATGCGCCTCAGCGCGTCGCCGCGTCGACCCCGTCGAGTGCGGTCACGCCGCTTGATGCATTGATCGCGCTGCAAGGAGAGGACCCCCCGGCGCGGCGGCGCGCGCGTCAGCTCAAGCGCGGCGGCGCAGCGCTTGAGGCGCTGGAGGAATTGGAGCGCGGGCTGGTGCTGGGGCGCGCGCCCGCTGACTTGCGCGCGCGCCTCGAAGCGGCGGGGCGCGGCGGCGAGGCCACCGATGACGCCGGCCTCGACGCCCTGATGCTGGAGATCGACACCCGCCTGGCGGTGGAGGCCGCGAAGTTGGAGCGGGCGCTGATCCAGGCCTGATGCTGCGATGCAAACCTAGGAATCCAATGGTATTTGGCGCCGTCCTTGCTCACGGATGGCTCGATGGACGCCGCCCAGGTCGAACGCTATAAGGCGGCGCCTTTCGGGGCGGACGGAGTGCGGAAATGGGCTCGACCGTGACGAAGCAGTATCGCCCGAGCGACGACGAGCCGTTCATGAACGAACGGCAGCGCGAGTATTTTCGCCAGAAGCTGTTGGCCTGGAAGGAGGAGATTCGCGAGGAATCGCGCTCGACCATCGCCTCGCTGCAGCAGGACACGGTGGCCGAACCCGATCTGGCCGATCGCGCCACAAGCGAAACCGACCGCGCCCTGGAGCTGAGAACGCGCGATCGCCAGCGCAAGCTGATCGCCAAGATCGACGAGGCGCTGCGCCGAATCGAGGACGGCAGCTACGGGTATTGCGAAGAGACCGGGGAGCCGATTTCGCTTTCCAGGCTTGAAGCGCGCCCGATCGCGACGCTGTCGCTGGAGGCCCAAGAGCGACATGAACGCCGCGAACGGGTCCATCGCGACGACTGACGGCAACCGCAAAAAGGCTTTGGCGAGCGCCCGCGAGGTGGCTAAGCAGGGAAGTAATCTCTGTTACGAGGCTTTCTCATGCGCGTTATTGCCCTCTCTATAGCCGCAGTGCTGGTGATCACCACCCCGGCGCTTGGCCAAACCGATCCGAACGCCGAACCGGTGCCGGTTCAGACCGGGACCGTCGTGGTCGGCGAACAGCCCGAAGAGGGCGAGCGCGCCGATCCCGACGCCGAGGTCATCTGCCGGGTCATCGAGGAGACCGGTTCTCGGCTCGCGCGCCGACGCCAGCGCGTCTGCGGCACCCGCACGATGTGGGAGCAGATGGAAGACCAGAATGCCCGCGACGTGCGCGGCGTTGGCACCGTCCAAGGTCGGCGCGACTAAGGGAGCGCGCGCGTCATGTTGTATCACGACGCTGCGCTGTCCTTTCTCCACTTCGTTTTCGCATTCATCCTTGTTGGCGCGCTGGCGGCTGAAGCCTTTGTTCTGCGGCTGCCAGTCGACGCCCGTGTCGCGCGTCTGCTAGCGCGCATCGACGCTTTATACGGCGCATCTTCGGTCGGGGTGCTGATCGTGGGCTTTTCGCGCGCCATCTGGGGCGCGAGTGGTTGGTATTACTACGCAAGCCAGCCGTTTTTCTGGGCCAAGATCGCCGTGTTCGCGCTGATCGGCGTGATCTCGATCGCGCCCACCTTGCGCTTCATGCGCTGGGCGCGCGCCGCGCGCGCCGACGCCGCGTTCGTCGCGGCCGATGCGGAAGTCAAAGCCGCGCGGCGCCTGGTGATGATCGAGGCGCACGCGCTGGTGCTGATTCCGCTGTTTGCTGCGCTCATGGCGCGCGGCATCGGGGGCTGACGCTCACCACGGCGCGATGGCGTCGCCCAGACGCTGCCCCCAATTCGGGCGCTGAACGGCGCTGATCTGGCCGCGCCCGCCGTAGGAGATGCGGGCTTCGGCAATCTCGGTGTGATTGATGGTGTTGTCGCTGGTGACGTCCTCGGGGCGGATGACGCCCGACACCGTGAGCTCGCGCAACTCGGCATTGATCCGCACTTCCTGGCGGCCGGCGATCACCAGATTGCCGTTGGGCAGGCGGTCGACGATGACAGCGGCGACGGTGAGTTCGATCTTCTCTTCGCGGTTGATGGCGCCGTTGCCGCTGTGATCGGATTCAGCGTCGGCCGAGATCATATTGTCGGCGTCGAAGGCGCCGTTGAAAAACTGTCCGACGGTTTCTTCCAGGCCGAAGAAATTGCCGACGCCCGCTGAGGTGGACGACGAGCGGGTGCGGTTGGACGAGTTGGAGAGTTCGGCGCGATCGTCGATTTCGATGTTCACGGTCAGGATATCGCCGATGCGCGAGGCGCGCTGGTCGTTGAAAAAGCTGCGCGAGCCGGTGCGCCATAGCGAATTGGGGCGTCCGACGTCATAGGCGGTCTGCTCCGGCGCCGGCATGGTGTGTTGGGCGCCGCCGGTGAGATGCGCGGGCGTTCCCACCGGTCCAAGCTGGGGCGCCGCCAACGAGCGGCGGGCGGCGTCGTAAGCCACGCCTGGCGCTGCCAGCGTGTCCTGCGCCAGATCGTGTACGCTGGGTGCGCTGGCGCAACTGGCAGCGCCTGCGGCCAAAGCGATCAAAGCCAGCGCGCGCATGGAGGCCTCCTTGTTCATGGAATTGCGCGCGCAGCGCCCGGGCCGGTGACGACCGCGTCGATGGTGCGGTTGGACGCGGTGTTGAGCAGGCGCACGCTCTGGCCGATGGCGGCGTCTTCAAGCGCCTATGTGAAATTTAATTAACATTTGCCCGCA
>CAZNTI010000051.1:0-9757 GCA_964575885.1 uncultured Terricaulis sp. | reverse complement strand
GCCAACGGCTAGACCTGCATGATCTCCTCTTCCTTGTGGCGCAGCGCCTCATCGACTTTTTTGACGTGATCGTCGGTGATCTTCTGAACCTCGTCGCTGTGCTTCTTGTGCTCGTCCTGGCTGATGACGTGCTCTTTCTCGAGCTTCTTCAGATGATCCATGGCGTCGCGGCGCACGTTGCGCACCGCCACCCGCGCTTGTTCGGCGTATTTGCTCGCAACCTTGGCGAGTTCGGCGCGCCGCTCGCCGGTGAGCGGGGGAATAGGTATTCGCAGCGTCTGGCCGTCGATGATCGGATTGAGGCCGAGATTGGCGCTTCGGATCGCCCTGTCGACGGCCTGGACGACTGCTTTGTCCCACACCTGCACGGAGATCATGCGCGGCTCCGGCACGCTGACGCCGGCCACCTGGTTCAGCGGCGACACCGAGCCGTAAGCCTCGACCTGGATCGGATCGAGCAAAGCCGGCGAGGCCCGCCCGGTGCG
This sequence comes from uncultured Terricaulis sp., assembly GCA_964575885.1. Lineage (GTDB taxonomy): Bacteria > Pseudomonadota > Alphaproteobacteria > Caulobacterales > Aquidulcibacteraceae > Vitreimonas. The sequence continues at coordinate 9,272 of CAZNTI010000051.1, read as the reverse complement.
CAAGCCGCTGAATTCGTGCTGCAGCGCCGTCAGCGCGCCGTCCATGCGCTTCTTGTAGTCGTCGAGCTTGAAAGGAGCCGGTTGGGCCATGGCCGTCAGTCCTTAGTTGGTGATTGTGGTGCAGACGCCGCGCCCAGCGAGCACGTCCGCGAGGCCGCCACGTTTGGTGATCGAAAACACAACGATCGGGATGCCGTTGTCGCGCATCAGACTGATGGCGGAGGCGTCCATGACGCGCAGATCCCGCGCCAGCACTTCGTGATAGGAAAGCCGGTCGTAGCGGGTGGCGTCTTTGTCGTGCTTGGGATCGGCGCTGTAGACGCCGTCGACCTGAGTGCCCTTCAGCAGCGCATCGCAACCCATTTCCGCCGCGCGCAGCGCCGCGGCGGTGTCGGTGGTGAAAAACGGATTGCCGGTGCCGGCCGCGAAAACGACGATGCGGCCCTTCTCCATATGTCGCAGCGCGCGCCGACGGATGTAGGGCTCACACACGGTCACCATTGGAATGGCTGAAAGCACCCGCGCCTCACCGCCAAGCGCCTCAATCGCGTTTTGCATCGCGAGCGCGTTCATGACCGTGGCGAGCATGCCCATGTAGTCGGCGCTCGCGCGCTCCATACCCTTGGCCGCGCCCTGCATGCCGCGGAAGATGTTGCCGCCGCCGATGACCAAGCACATCTCGGCGCCGCCGCGCGCGGCCTCCAGCACTTCCTGGGCGATGCGTTCGCAAACCGCTTGATCGATGCCGTACTGCCCCTCCCCCATCAGCGCTTCGCCGGAGATTTTGAGCAGCACGCGGTTGTACACGCGCGCAGAGGACGGTTCAGGCATGGCTTCGGCGAGGCTCATCGGGTGAATCCGCTATGAACGAGGTCTCCCAACATAGCGCCACCGCCGCCGTCGGCGCAAAGCCAAACGGCGGCGAATCAAAGGCCTCAGGCCTTGCCGGTCATCGCCGCCACTTCGGCGGCGAAGTCGTCAGCCTTCTTTTCCACACCTTCACCTACGGCGAAGCGCACGAAGCCCTTCAGCGTCACCTGCGCACCGGCGGCCTTCGCCGCCTCGGCCAGCGCCGCTTCCACAGTCTGATCCGGGTTCAAAACGAACGCCTGCTTCAGGAGTACCGATTCTTCGAAGAACTTGCGCATACGCCCTTCGATCATCTTGTCCAGCACTGCCTGCGGCTTGCCCTGGGCTTTGGGGTCTTCCTTGATCTGCTCAAGTAGCACCGCGCGCTCGCGTTCCACCCGTTCGCTTGGGATTTCACTCTCATTAAGCGCCAGCGGCGCCGCCGAGGCGATGTGCATAGCGATCTTCTTGCCAATGCTCTCGAGCGCGGCTTTGTCGCCGCCGGACTCAAGGGCGACCAGCACGGCGATGCGGCCCAGATGATCGGCGCCGTCGACCTTCGAGTGCACGTAGGTGGCGACAACGCCTTCGCCGACCGCGAGCCTGGCCGAGCGCCGCAGCCTGATGTTCTCGCCGATGGTGGCCACCAAATGCGTCACCGAGTCGGCGACAGTCTGTCCGCCATGGGAAGCGCCGAGCAGCGCCTCGTGGCTTTCAGCGGTCAGCGCCAGCGTGGCGAACTCGCCCGCGGCCTTCTGGAAGTCGCCGTTACGGGCGACAAAGTCGGTTTCAGAATTGAGTTCGATCACCGCGCCCGCGCCCTGCGCGAGCGCGATCGCCACGATGCCCTCGGCGGCCGCGCGATCGGCTTTCTTGGCCGCCTTGCTGAGGCCCATGGCGCGAAGCCAGTCGACGGCGGCTTCGAGGTTGCCCTCGGTCTCGGCCAGCGCCTTCTTGCAATCCATCATGCCGACGCCGGTTTTCTCGCGCAGATCTTTGACCAGCGCTGCGGTAATCTCCGCCATGTTCGCACTCCTACGTGATCTTGAGCGTCAGTAATTCGCGCCGCTCGGCCCGTCGATAGGGCTTTCCGCCGGCACATAAGGCGCAGGCTCCGCCACGCGGACGGCCTGCTCCTGCGGCGGTCGCGACGAGGCGCCGATATCGACGCCGCCGCGGACCTGGCTCTCGGTCAACCCGTCCAGAACCGCATCGGCGATCAGGTCGCAATAGAGTTGGATCGCCCGCGCCGCGTCATCGTTGCCCGGGATCGGGAACGTCACGACGTCGGGATCGCAATTGGAATCCACCACGGCGACCACGGGGATGCTCAGTTTCTTGGCTTCTTGGATGGCGATCGCCTCCTTGTTTGTGTCGATCACAAACATGAGGTCAGGAATGCCGCCCATCGAGGCGATGCCGCCGAGCGAGCGGTCGAGCTTGTCGCGTTCGCGCGTGAGGTTCAGCACCTCTTTCTTGGTCAGGCCGACGCCGCCCCCGGCGATAACCTCTTCCAGCTCGCGCAGCCGCGCGATGGACTTCGAAACCGTCTGCCAGTTGGTCAGGGTACCGCCTAGCCAGCGTTGATTGATGAAATATTGGGCACAGCGTTGTGCTGCCGACTTAACCGGGTCCGCCGCCTGGCGCTTGGTGCCGACGAACAGGATGCGCCCGCCCCCGGCCGCCACTTCCCGAACTTTCAACAGCGCCTGATGCAGGAGCGGCACCGTCTGGGAAAGGTCGATGATGTGGATGTTGGACTTTTCGCCGAAGATGTAGCGATCCATCTTCGGGTTCCAACGGTGGGTCTGGTGACCGAAATGCGCGCCAGCTTCCAAAAGCTGGCGCATGCTGAACTCAGGCAGCGCCATAGAAACATCCTTCTCCGGTTTGCCGCCGCGGGAAGACCAAGGCTTCCTGGACCGGATGGAGAAACGGCCGCTTTCAGGCCGCTCCGCCGCTCCCGCGTGCGAAATGAAGGCGCGATATAGGCGAGCGGCGCCGTGCTGGCAAGCCGACGGGCTAGGCGCGCCGTCTCAATCCCCGCACAATACCGGCATGGATCAACTCATCTACGCCATTGGCGATGTCCACGGCGAGGCGGCGCGCCTGCAGCGCCTGCATGACCGCATCCTCGACGACATCGCCCGCGAGCAGGCGCCTGCTTTGGTGGTGCATCTGGGCGATCTAGTGGACCGGGGGCCTGACAGTCGCGGCGCAGTGGCTGCGGCGATGGCTTTCGAGCAGGCGGCTCCGCACGGGGTCAAAGTGATCTCGCTTATGGGCAATCACGAGGCGATGATGTTGGAAGCCTGCGCGCCCGACGCCGCGCGCGGCGCCGAAGCCCAATGGACCCTGAACGGCGGCGAAGAGACGATCCGCTCCTATGGCGGCGACCCGGAGGCGGACTGGCGCGGCGCCATCGACGGGGCCCACCTCACTTGGATGGCCGGGCTGGCGACGCTGTGGCTAGAGCCCGACCGCAAGCTTGCCTTCGTCCATGCCGGGATCGATCCAGAGGCCTTTCCAGATTGTGATCCTAGAATTCGCCTCTGGACCCGCTCCAAGCATTTCATGCGCTCGGCCGAATGGCCGCAGCGGGCTGAGCTCGACGGCTGGTGCGTGGTGCACGGGCACACGCCCATCACTGATGTCCCGGTTCCCGAGGTGACGCCGCGGCGCGTCAATCTCGACACCGGCGCCGTTTTTGGCGGGCCGCTCAGCTGCGGCGTGTTCACGCCCGGCGAGGCAGTCCGCTTCATCCAAGTCTACAGGCGTGAAACCAAAGGCTAGTTCAAGGCTTTCGGCGGCCGGGGCGCCAGCGCCGGCGGCAGCGGTGACGCCGGGACGCCTTCCTCAGCCAGTTCGCGCGCCTGCTCTGGCGTCGCCTCGCCCCAGATGGCGCGCTCCTCACTTTCACCCGCATGCATCTTGCGCGCTTCGTCGGCGAACTTGTCGCCGACATAGTCGAAATTGTCGCGGATGTGCTCACGCACTTTCGCCGCCATCGCCATGGCGACCGCTCTCTCCCTTTGCGCCTCCTGGGCGCGCGCGGTGCGCACCGCTGGCGCCATCGGCGCCTTTTCGATCTTGGTCGAGCTGCAATGCGGGCAGGATACCAGGCCCGCATCGGCCTGGGCGTCGAAATCGGCGATCGAGCGAAACCACGCGTCGAACGCGTCGCCGTTGTCGCAGCGCAGATCGTAGCGGATCATGGGCCGATGAAGTTCCGGCCGCCGCGCCAGGCAGGGATTTTTGCGCGCGCGCTCGTCACCTGATCGAGATCGAGGTCGGCGACGATGAAGCCCGGCTCATCGTGATCGAGCTTGGCGATCACCTTGCCCCATGGGTCGACGATCGTGGAGCGGCCCCAGGTGTTGCGCCCGTCCTCATGGTGCCCGCCCTGAGCCGGCGCGATCACGAACGCAGCGGTCTCGATCGCACGTGCGCGCAGCAGCGTCTCCCAATGGGCCTGCCCGGTCGGCACCGTAAACGCCGCTGGCGCTGCGATAACCTCGGCGCCGGCGCGCGCTAAGGCGCCGTAGAGACCGGGGAAGCGCAAGTCGTAACAGATCGTCAGCCCAAGTTTTGCGTCCATCGGCCCGGTGGCGACCACCGCAGCGTCGCCGCCTTCGAAGGTCGCGCTCTCGCGGTAGCTTTCGCCGCCGTCCAGATCGACGTCAAAAAGATTGATCTTGTCATAGCGCGCGGCGACGCGGCCATCGGGATCGAAGAGGAAGGATCGGTTGAACACCTTGCCCGCACCGCTGGCGATAGGCGCCGAGCCCAACAGCAGCCACACACCGAGCTCTTGTGCAGACCGGCTCCAGGCCTTCAGTTCCGGGTCGTCCTTCTCAGGGCCGACCGCAGCCATCAGACGCTCTCGACGGCCGTCGAGGCGGGTCGTGCATTCGGGTGTCGCGATCAGGCGGGCGCCGGCGGCGGCCGCTTCGCGAAGCAGCGGCGTCGCCTGGGCGCGGTTGGCCTCAGGCTCTATCCCGGATCGCAGCTGAATCGCCGCCGCGCGCAACTTGCGCATTGCCTCAAGCCTCTCTTAGCATCGCGTCGAGCCCGCCGCGCCGCTCCAGCGCCTGCAGATCGTCGCAGCCCCCTACATGGGTATCGCCAACGAAGATTTGAGGAAAGGTCCACCGCCCGGATCGCGAAACCATCTCCTGGCGCTTTTCGGGATCGGCGGCGTCGATCTCGATGATCGAGGCGCCCTTGCGCTTAAGCAGCGCCAGCGCCCGATCGCAATAGGGGCAGAACGCGCGTGTGTAGATGGTGACTGGACGCATAGACGACTCGATAACTCCTCAGACCAGAATATCTGTCGGCCGCACCACTCGCGCCAGCGTCAACCCATGCACTTCTGCAACCCCCGCCTTGCGCAATGCACGGGCGCAGGCCTCCAAGGTCGCGCCGGTGGTGAAGACGTCGTCGACGACCAGCGCGACCTGGCCCTCGAACCGGCGCGACGCCTTGATCGCGCCACCGACATTGCGACGGCGCTCGGCGGCCGAGAGGCCGGCCTGGCTCTTGCGCCGCTTGTGGCGCACCAGCGCCGCCGGCGCCCAGGGTTTGCCCGCCGCCAACGCCAGCGCTTGCGCCAGCCAAGCCGCCTGATTGAAACTGCGCACCGCAAGCCGGGTCCAATGCATCGGCGCAGGTGCGATGAAGTCGGCCCGGGCGACCTGCGCCGGCGCTGCGGCCGCCATCCAGCGCGCGAACACCGCCAGTCCGTCGCGGCGTCCGCCGCGCTTGAGGTCCAGGATCAAGCGGCGCGCATGGTCAGAATAAGCAAGCGCCGCACGGGCGCTGTCGTAGGCAGGCGGACGACCGGCGCAGGCCGCACAGACGGCGTCCTCGCCCTCGTCATGCGGCAAGGGAAAGCCGCAAATCGAGCATTGCGGCGCGCCTAGGAACTCAAGTTCGGCCCACCGGGCCGGCTCGATCACTCCGGGGCGATCGACAATCTCGTCCGAAAGCAGCGAACGCGGTGGCCAGATCAGATCTGAAAGCCGCGCCAGCGCCCCGCGCTTTCGAAACGCTGCCCGTGCACGATAGGATGAAGCCATGACCACCCCCAGCCCATTCGAGCCACGTCTGGTGCGCGCACGCAAGCGCCGCGCTGGCGCAGGGTTTCGCGAGGCGGCGTTTTTGCACAAACGCGCGGCAGATGATCTGGTCGAACGCTTGGAAGCGATCCCGCGCCGGTTCGAGCACGCGCTGGCGCTGGGCGGCGGCGGACTGGTGTCGGCGGCGCTGCGGGCGCGGCCGGCGCTGTTGGCGCGCATCGCGCGCCTCACCGAGGCTGACCTAGCCGCCGGTGAAATTGTCGTCGATCCTGAGCGCCTGCCGTTCGCCGACACCTCGTTCGACCTCATCGTTTCGCCGCTGGTGCTGCATTGGGTGAATGATCTGCCCGGCGCGTTCATCCAGCTTCGCCGCACGCTCAAGCCAGACGGGCTAATGTTGGCCTCGCTGTTCGGCGGCGAAACGCTCAACGAATTGCGCCTCGCTTTGCTTGAGGCGGAGTCCGAAATCACCGGCGGCGCGGCGCTCCGCGTGGCGCCTTTCGCCGAGCTTCGCGACATCGGCGCGCTGCTTCTGCGCGCCGGCTTCGCGTTGCCCGCGGCCGATCGGGACGTCGTCTCGGTGCGCTACGCGGAACCGATGCGCCTGCTGGCCGATCTGCGCGCCATGGGCGAAACCGCCGCCTTCGCCGAGCGCTCAGGCCGCGGTCTCAGTCGGCGCATTCTGGCGCGCGCCTTCGATATCTATCGTGAGCGTTTCGGCGGCCCTGACGGGCGCGTGCGCGCCACCTTCGAGATCGTCACCGCCACGGGCTGGGCCCCGCATGCGAGCCAGCAACAACCGCTGAAACCCGGCAGCGCCCGGGCGCGCCTGGCTGACGCCTTGGGCGTCACCGAAGAGAGCGCAGGCGAAAAGCCCGGCGACGCTTAAGCGCGCGACGCACGCACCATGGCGCGCAAGTGCAGGCCGGGCCGCTCGATTTCGCCGCTGATCTCAAATCCGTGGCGGCGATAGAGCGCGACGTTGCGCTCGGTTGTGGCCTCCAGGAAGCTGGTGACGCCGGCGGCGTCGAGCGGCGCCAGCGTGTGCTTCAGGATCGCCGAGCCGACGCCGCGCCCTTGCGCGGCGGGTGCTACGCCGAGGTACACCAGGTGCGCGTGCGGTTCGCGCGGGTGCAGCGCCGCCACCGCTTCGCCGAGTGCGAGGCCGCGCCTGGCGCCGGCGAACCCGGCAATCGAGAGCAGCAACGGCGTGATCAAAAGCTGCCGCCATGGCGAAAAATCGTAGGCCTTCTGGCCCGGCGCCAGCCAAATGGCGCCGCCGACGACCACGCCATCCGCGGTCGCCAACCAAAGCTGGCGCCGCTGATGGACGACGTCACGCACCGCCGCCTCGAAGAACCGGCGGCGCGCACGCTCTTTGTCGTGATCCTGGCGCATCCAATAATTGAGCCCCGCCTCATCGCCGAACGCGTCGGTCAGCACCTGCGCGACACCTGCGGCCTCGTCGTCGCGCGCGATGCGGACGTCCGGCGGGCTCATATTTTTTCGGAGATGCGGATCGCTGCGCGGCACCCGAATTTGATCACCGCCGACAAGAATTCATAGCCGGGGGCCTCGCGCGCGCCTTGGGCCACCGCAGTATTCTTGTGGGCGATCTCATCGGCGCGAAAGCGATCGACCACCTGCTTCAATTCGTCATCGACCCCCTCGAGCGCCGCGCTCTGGCGGGCGTAATGTTCTTCGATGACGTCCTCGACGGCTTCCGTGCAGGCGTGCGCGGCCTGCTCACCCATCAGTGCAGTCACCGCGCCGAGCCCGAAGCCTGCAGCCTGCCACAGCGGCGCCATGATGGTCGGGCGCACGCCGCGCTCCATGATCAGCCGATCGAAGGTGCGCAGATGCTCCTGCTCGCCCGCCTCCATGTCGGCTATCAGACGCGCTGCGTGCGCCCTGCCCTCGATCCGCTCAAACACGGCGCGCTGCCCTCGGTAAATCTGCACCGCGCCGAACTCGCCGGCGTGGTCGACGCGGATCATTTCGGCGAGATCGCGTTCGCGCGCGCCGTCGCCGGGCATTGGCGGATGGTGTACGCTCATGGCTTACGCTCCGGGTAGAGTGCGACGGCGAAGCTCGCGATCGCCAGCAACAGCGAGACGATCCCGTTCCACCCCGCCATGGATACGCCAAACATCTGCCAGGCGATCGCATCGCACGGGATGGCGTTGATCGGCGCGCCGAAATCGATGGTCAGATCAGAGGTGTCGATCTCGCATTGCGCCACGATCCAGTGTTGCTCGACGGCGACATGATAGAACGCCATGCCGGCGCTGCCCAGCAGCGTCAAACCCACCGCGCCCGCCGCGAACCGCGCCCAATCCGGGCGGAAGCGCAGGAGTGAGAACGCCGCGAGCGACACTGCCGCCACGCCCCAGTGCCATTCGCGCTGATCGAGGCATAGCGCGCAAGGGGCGAGTCCGCCGAAACGCTCGAACGCGTGCGCTGTCGCCAGCATTGCGCCCGACGCAAGCGCCGTCAGCAGCGGCCAATAGGGCCGGACAGAAGCCAGCATGAACATCATCCTAGCCCGACGACTCCGAAGGCCGCCCGATCAAAACGGCGGGCCCTGCGCAACCCTCGGCATTGAAAGCCATGTTAACACCCTTTGGTTTAGGTGACCTTTCGTGATCCGATCTGACACAATAGCTTGAAATGCCCGCAGCCGGGGTGCGACCAACCGCGCGCCGCGTTCAGTGCATGTACCGCATCGCGATCACGATCGCGACGATGACCACCGCGACAAGCACCAGCACTAGGCCCAGGCGCTTTTCCAATACCGGCGCGATCTGGGGACCAAAGCGCTGGAATATCCAGGCCACCGCCAGGAACCGCAGGCCGCGCGTAATGATCGACGCCACCACGAAAATCGGCAGCGAAAAATGCATAGCGCCGGAAATAATGGTCACCAGCTTGTAAGGGATGGGGGTCAGACCCTTGAGGAAGATAAACCAAGCGCCCCACTGATCGTAGAAGGCGCGCAGCTCCGCCTCGCGCTCACCCGCATAGCCAAAGAACCCCAGAATGGCGCCCCCAACGCTGTCCATCAGGAACATGCCGATGGCGTAGCCCAGCACGCCGCCCAGCACCGAAGCGATCGTGCAGGTCAGCGCATAGCGCAGCCATTTCGACGGCTCCGCCGCAGCCATAGGACCAAGCATCAGGTCCGGCGGGAGGGGAAAGAATGAGCTCTCGGCGAACGAAACCGCAAACAAGGTCCGCTCCGCATTGGGGCTGCGGGCAAGCGCGATGGTGCGATCTTTCAATGAGGCGAGCATAGCCGCCGCCTAGCACAGACCGAGCCAGCCGGCCTAGGGGCTGCCCCAGCGG
>CAZNTI010000050.1:0-9788 GCA_964575885.1 uncultured Terricaulis sp. | reverse complement strand
AACGGCAAGCACCCGATGCACTGGGCCGACGTCACCACCACCAGCTTTTTCCCGGCCAAGCCGCTCGGCTGCTATGGCGACGGCGGCGCCACGCTCAGCAACAGCGCCGACGATCTGGCGGTGATGCGCTCGTTGGCCGTGCATGGCGGCGGCGCCGACAAGTACGACAATGTCCGCATCGGCATGAATTCGCGCCTCGACACTATCCAGGCGGCGATCCTGATCGAGAAGCTGGCGATTTTCGCCGACGAGATCGAGCGCCGCAACGACGTGGCGCGCCGCTACAATCATCTTTTGGAGGGCGCGGTGGCGCGCACCCCAAGCGTCATCGAGGGCGGCGTTTCGACATGGGCGCAATACACCGTCGAAGTGCATGAGCGCGAGGCCTTTGCCGCGCACCTGCGCGAGGCCGGCGCGCCAACCGCGCAATACTATCCAAAGCCCTTGCACCTGCAGTCCGCCTATCGCGGCTACGAGGTCGGCGCCGGGGGCATGGCTGTGTCCGAGGACATCGCCGCACGCGTGATCAGCTTGCCGATGCACGCCTATCTGGACGAGGCCGCGCAGGCGCGTATCGCAGAAGCTGCGCACCGCTTCGCCAGAGCCGGCTGAACCCAAATCGCCGCTTGACGACCCCGTCGCGGTAGCTTCTCACTCAGCGCCTTGAACGGGAGTGGGACATGGCGCGAACGCCTCTGTTCGGTGCGCTTAAGCGCGCTTTTGCAACCACCGGCGCGCCATTTGGCCCGCGCGCGCTTTCACGTCGGCGCTTTCTGGCGCTGTCGGCCGCGGCTGCGGCCGCCGCTTGCAGCGGAGGCCGCCGCGGCAGCATCGGCATTGTCGGCGGCGGCGTCGCGGGGCTCACCGCCGCTTACAAACTGGCGCAAGCCGGCGCCAGCGTTTCGCTCTACGAAGCCAGCGCGCGGCTGGGGGGGCGCATGTTCACGCGCCGCGACTTCAACGCCGACGGACAATTCTGCGAGCTCGGCGGCGAATTGGTGGACACCAATCACGAAGCGCTGCGCACGCTGGCGCAGGAACTTAACGTCAATGTCGCGCCTTTGGCCCCCGACGGCCCCGGGCAGGATCTGTATTATGTCGGCAGGCAGCTGTACCGCCAGCGCGACATGGCGCGCGTCTTCGCACCGCTTGCCGAGCGGATCGCCGCCGACCAGAACGCCCTGCTCGACGCTGAAGAGAACTGGACCGAGCGCGCCCGCGCCCTCGATCAGATCAGCCTGCGCGACTACCTGCGGGAGCTGCGCGACTATGCGCCGAACTGGGCGATCGAGGCCCTCGATGTCGCCTATGAGGGCGAGTACGGCATTCCCACCGCCGAGCAATCGGCGCTCAATTTGGTGGACTTCATCGGCGTCGAGCTTGCGCAAGGCTTCCAGATGTTCGGTGACAGCGACGAGGCGATGCGCATCGAAGGCGGATCTTCCTCGCTGATCGAAGCGTTGGCGGCGCGCCTGTCGGGCGTGCGGCAGGTGATGCAGCGTACATTGTCGGCGATCGAGAAAACCGAGACCGGCGTGCGCATGACCTTCAATGGCGGCCAAGTCGCGTATGAACACGATCAGGTGGTGCTGGCGCTGCCGTTCACCAAGCTACGCGAGGTCGCGGGGCTGGATGCGCTCGACCTGGGCGAGGCCAAATTGCGCGCCATCCGCGAACTCGGGTACGGCGACAACGCCAAGCTGATGCTGTCCACCGCGTCGCGCCCCTGGCTCGAGGCGCCGCTGGAGATGACCGGCGCGCTTTACGCCGACCGCTTTAAGGTGCTGTGGGAAACCAGCCGCGGTCAGCCCGGGGGGCGCGGGGTGCTTACCAATTTTCTATCAGGCCAGCACGACCGCACCGCCGCGCTGCGCACATTGCGGGAGGGGCTGGCCGGCTTCGCCCCGCTCACCGCCCAGAGCTTCGAGGACGGCGTCACGGCGTGGATGGACTGGAGCCGCCAGCCACTGGCTCTAGGGTCATATGCGGGTCCCAAAGTGGGACAATACACCACCCTGCTTGAGGACGTGGCCTCGCCCTCGCCCGACGGGCGCATCCATTTCGCCGGCGAACATACCAGCGTGGATTTCCTTGGTTTTATGAATGGTGGTGTAGAAAGCGGACTGCGCGCGGCCGAGGAAGCGCTCGCGGGCTAGGTCGCCAGCGGCGCGCCTATGCTCTATGAAAGAGGCAAGAGCGGAGCTTTCGGCCACCGATGGCGCACCAAGACCGGACCAAAGAGCAGGGTTCCACCATCCTGAGCGCTGCGCTGCGGGCGTGCCGCGCCCACATCGGGTTCCTGATCCTGTTCAGCGCGGCGCTGAACCTGCTCTACCTCGCGCCCTCGCTCTATATGCTTCAGGTTTACGATCGGGTTCTGACCTCGGGCGGTTTGCTGACGCTCGTCTATCTGTCGGGCGTGCTGCTGGCGAGCCTGGCGGTGCTCGCCTTTCTTGACGGCGTGCGCATGCGGCTGCTGGCGGTCATGGCCAAACGCTTTGACCGCCTGGTTGCCCCGCACGTGCTGATGGCGGCGCTGCAACGCGAGGGGCGCGCGGCTGCGGGCCAAGCCCACGCCTTGCGCGAGTTCGACACCTTGCGGGCCGCCCTCACCGGACCGCCGGCGCTGGCGGCGGTGGATGCGCCCTGGGCGCCGCTGTTTATTCTGGTGTGTTTCCTGATCCACCCCTGGATCGGCCTGCTCGCCCTGATCGGGGGCGTGGCGCTGGTGCTGGTGGCGTTTGTGAACCAGCTGGCGATGCACCGTTCCATGCGCGCCAACGATCAGACCACTGGCGCCATGTACGCCATCCAAAGCGCAGACAGCGGCCAGGGCGACGTGGCGCGTGCGCTGGGCATGCAGCACGCGCTGGTGCGCCGGCAGCTGCAGGCGCGCGAGTCGATGTCGCGGGCGCTGAACGAAACCGGCAATAACAGCGCCGCCTTCTCGGCCTCCACCAAGTTTCTGCGCCTGGTGCTGCAATCGGCGGCGCTGGGACTGGGCGCCTATCTGGCGCTGCAGCAGCAGATTTCGGCTGGCGGCGTGATCGCCGCGTCGATCCTGTGTTCGCGGGCGTTTGCGCCGCTCGAACTGGTGGTCGGCGCCTGGCGACAGTTCGAACAAGGCCGGCTGGCGTACGCGGTGCTGCGCCAAGTGCTCAAAACCCAAGAAGACAGCCGCACCTTCACGGCGTTGCCGGCGCCGCGCGGTGTGGTGGCGCTCGATCATGTCGGGGTGCGTTCGCCGGGCGGCGAGCGCGTGCTGCTCAACGGGGTCAACCTGCGGCTGGAGCCCGGCGAGATCGTCGGCGTCGTCGGCCCCAGCGGCGCGGGAAAAACGACCTTGATGCGGGCGATAGCCGGCGCAAGCGCTGTCGACGCCGGGGCGGTTCGCATCGACGGGGCCAAGTTGACCGACTGGCCGGCGGACGAACTTGGCCGGCATATCGGCTACCTGCCGCAGGAAGTCGCGCTGTTCTCAGGCGCCATCGGCGACAATATCGCCCGCTTCGAGCCGCGCACCGCCGACACCGCGGCCGCCATAGACGCCGGCGTCGTGGCCGCCGCCATGGCGGCGGGCGCACACGAAATGATCCTCTCGCTGCCGCGGGGCTACGATACCGAAATCGGTCCCAACGGGCGGGGACTCTCCGCCGGCCAGGCGCAGCGCATTGGGCTAGCCCGCGCTCTCTACCGCGAGCCGCCGCTGCTGGTGCTCGACGAACCTAACGCCCACCTCGATTCCGATGGCGAGACCGCCTTGATCGAAACCCTACGCGCAGCGCGCGACCGCGGCGCCACGATCATCGTGGTGGCCCACCGCGCCGGCTTTCTCAACATCGCCGACAAGCTGCTGGTGATTAAGGACGGGCGCGTCGATGCGTTCGGTCCGCGCGAGCAGGTGATGGCGAAGCTCTCTCCCGCCGCCGGCCCGCGGCCGGTGGTGGTGAACACCACCAACACGCCCGGACAACGTCCATGAGTGTAGAGGCCATCGCGGCGGCGGCGGGGCCGGAGAACGACAGCGGCGGCGGCGAAATCCGCGCCGGCCTCTTGGCGCTGGTCGTGTTCTTCTTCGGTTTCGGCGGCTGGGCGGCGTTCGCGCCGCTGGACGCCGCTGTGGTCGCGCCCGGGGTCATCGTTGTGTCGGGCAACCGGCAGACCGTGCAGCACCGCGATGGCGGCGTCATCTCGGCGCTCAATGTGGAGGAAGGCGACAGCGTGCGCCGCGGGCAGGTGCTGGTCGAACTCGGGGCCCCCGAATTGGTGGCGCAGGAACGCGCGCTGCTGTCGCAAGTGGTGAACCTGCAGATGCAGCGCGAGCGGCTAACCGCCGAACGCCGCGGCGCCGGGCGGCTCGGCCGGCCGGCGGAATGGGCGGCGTTCCCGCCCGAAGACCTCGAGATCGCCGAGGCGGCATTCGAGCGTCATCAGCGCGAGGTCAGCGGCGGCGCCTGGAGCGCCTACGATTCGCGTATCGCCGGCTATCGCGGCGAGATCGAGTCACTCAACCGCCAGGAAGCGCTGATGCAGGAAGAATTGGCCGGCATGCGCGAACTGGCGGAAGAGCAGCTGGTGCCGCTCACCCGCGTACGTGCGCTCGAGCGCGCGCTGGCGGAGTTGCAGGGCCGCCGCTCCGAGCTCACCGCCCTGATCGCGGCCACGCAGCAGGAGCGCTACGAAGACCTGCGCAGCGTCGATGCGCGGCTGGCGGAGCTCTCGCCGCAACTGGCGGGCGCGCGCGAGCGGCTCGAACTCACGCGCCTGCGTGCGCCGGTGGACGGCACAGTGGTTGGGCTCGCGGCGCACACGGTCGGCGGCGTCATCACCGGGGGTCAGCCGGTGATGGACATCGTTCCGGACGGCCAGGACCTGGTGATCCAGGCGCAAGTGCGCCCCGAGGACGCCGACGACCTTGCGCCGGGCCAGCAAACCGAGGTGCGGATCAGCGCTTTCCACGGCCGCAACCTGCCCCTGATACGCGGCGAGGTGCGCCAGGTTTCCGCAGACCGCTTCGTGGACGAGCGTACCGGTGCAGGGTACTTCCTGGCGCAGGTGGTTGTGCCGCGCGACGAGTTGAGCCGGCTGAGCGAAGAAAGCGGGCGCGAGCTTCGCGCCGGCCTTCCAGCACAGGTCGTCATTCCGACGCGCAAGCGCACCGCGCTGCAGTATCTGGTCGAACCGCTAAACCAGACGATCTGGCGCTCGCTGCGGGAGGAATGAACGCTGCCATGGCGCGCTGGCTCACCTCGCTCACGCTGGCAACCGCTGTGGTCGCGCCCTGCGCGGCCGGCGCGGAAACAATCGAAGACGCGCTGGCGGCGGCGTTCGCCACCAATCCCAACCTCGAGGAGGCGCGCCTCGGCGTGAGCGCGGCGCGCGAAGATCGCACCCAGGCGCGCTCAGCCTACCTGCCCGCTTTAGGCGCTGCGGGATCGTACGGCTACGAGGAGTACCAGCTCGAAAGCCAGGGTTTCTTCGGCCCCCAAACCCAAGAGCTCGAGCTCGATCCCACCAATGTCAGCGCCCAGCTGACCCAGCAATTGTACACGGGCGGCCGCCGGCGCGGACAATCGCGGCTGGCGAGCGCAACCATCGACGGCGCGCGTCAGGCGCTCCGCAGCACCGAGCAGCAAGTCCTGCTCTCGGCGGTCGAAGCCTATCTCTCGGTGCGTCGCGACACCGCGGTGGTGCGCCTCAACGAAGAGCACGTCGAGGGGCTGTCGCGGCAGCTGCACGCCGCACAGCGCCGGCTCGATGTCGGCGAAGTCAGCCGCACGGACGTGTCGCAAGCGCAAACGCGGCTTTCCGGGGCGCGCGCGCAGCTGGCGCGGGCGCGGGCGGATCTGGTGGGCTCGCACGCGCGCTATATCGAGATCATCGGCCACGGGCCGGTCGACCTCGCGGCGCCCACCACGCCGCTGACGCCGCCCAGTCTGGACGCCGCCGTGGCCCGCGCCGAGACCGCGCATCCAGAGCTCTTGCGCGCGCGCTCGAATGAACTGGCGGCGCAGGCGCGCGTCACCATCGAACGCGCGGCTTTGAGGCCGCAGGTGAACCTGGTCGGGCGTTATGAGGAAGCCGACGAAGCCAGCCGCGGCCAGGAGCGGCTCGAGGGGTCGAGTGCGACGGCGCAGTTCTCGTGGCCGTTGTTTGAGGGCGGCTTCGCCCGCTCGCGCGTGCGCCAAAGCCGCATCAACGCCGATCGCGCGGAGGCGCAGGTCGAGGCGCGCCGCCGGCGCATCATTTCAGACGTCATCGCCGCCTGGAGCGACCTGCGCGCGAGCCGCGAGGTGTTGGTGGCGGCGCGAGAACAAGTAACGGCCGCAGAGCAAGCGTTGAGCGGTATCGAGCGCGAGCGTGGGCTTGGCCTGCGTGACACCATCGATGTGCTGAACGCGGAAGAGGAACGCCGCAACGCGCTGGTAGGGCTGGCCCAAGCCGAGGCCAACGCCGTGTTCGCGGCCTACGCGCTGTCGGCGGCGACGGGCGCGCTTTCGCTGCGCGCGCTCGGTTTGGTGGACGAGTGAGCGCACGCACCGTCCTTGGCGTGATCGGCGGCAGCGGCGTCTACGCCATGACCGGCCTTGCCGACGTCCGCGAAGAGCGCATCGCCTCTCCGTGGGGCGAGCCGTCGGACGCGCTGCGCTTGGGCGTGCTAGAGGGCGTGGACGTCGTTTTCTTGGCCAGGCACGGACGCGGCCACCGGCTCTCCCCCACCGACATCAACTACCGCGCCAACATCGATGTTCTAAAGCGCGCCGGCGTCACCGACGTGATCTCGCTCTCGGCATGCGGATCGCTGAAAGAGGATCTCGCGCCGGGCACGTTCGTATTCGTCGATCAGTTCATCGACCGGACCTTCGCACGCGAGAAAAGCTTCTTCGGCGCCGGGCTGGTCGCGCATGTTTCAATGGCGCACCCGGTGTGCCCGAAGCTGGTCGACGCGCTCGAACAGGCGGCGCGCGCGGAGGGCGTCCCGCACCAGCGCGGCGGCGTCTACCTGACCATGGAGGGACCGCAATTTTCCTCGCTCGCGGAATCGCGGCTCTACCGTTCGTGGGGCTGCGACGTGATCGGCATGACCACCATGCCGGTAGCCAAGCTCGCGCGCGAAGCGGAACTCCCCTACGCCAGTGTTGCGATGGTCACCGACTACGATTGCTGGCATCCCGAGCACGGCCACGTCGAGGTCGCCGCCGTGATCGAGGTGATGAGCGCCAACGCGGCCAAGGCGGAGGCGCTGCTGCGGCGCGCGGCGCCGCTGTTGGGGCCGCAGCGCACGCCCTCGCCGCTCGGCGTCGAGCGCGCGCTGGATACCGCCATCATTACCGCCCCGGCGGCGCGCGACCCGGCGCTGGCGGCCAAGCTTGACGCAGTCGCGGGGCGTGTGCTGGGCGCCTGAGGTTCGCGCCGGCGGCGAACGCCGTTTCAGACTTAACGAGCAGCAATGTTGCAGCGCTGCGCTTGACGATGGCGGCGCGCGCCCGCTTCAACGGCGCTGGAGGGATAGATGACGGAGGTCTTGATCGCAGCGGCGCCCGGAGAAGCGGCGCGGGCGCGTGCGATCGCTGAAGCCTTGACCGCGCTTGGCTTCGAGGCTGCCGCCGAGGTGCCCTCCGACAGCGAACTCGCCAAGCGCGTCGAGGAGGCCAAGTGCGTGCTGGCGCTGTGGTCGGGGGAAGCGGCGGCGACCCCTTGGCTGGCGGCGCAGGCGACGCTGGCGCTGGAGCGCAAAAAGCTCATCTGCGGCGAGTTGGAACGCGGCGCCATTCCCAATCTGTTCGAGGCGGCGCCCCGCATCGATCTACGCGCCGGCGACCGGCGCGCATTCAAGGACAGGTTCGAGGCGCTCGTCGCCGAAATTCAGAAGCTCACGCCGACGGTAGGCAAAACCGACGCGTTGCCCGATGCGCTGGTCAAGGCCCGGGCCGGATTGCTCGAGCCGGCGCGGCGGCGAACCCGGCAGCTGACAACGCTGGCGGCTTTCGCCTTGGCGGTGGCGGCGCTGTTCGGCGTCGGCTTCGGCGCCGGGCGCGTGATGAACGCGGTGCGCGCGGGCGAGTTCAGCTTCGAGTTGCCCAAGCTGCCGGCGCGCGCCGCACGCACGGCGCCGAAGGCGGCCCCGCCCGAACAAGCCGCGCTTGCGGCGGCGCCCGCGCCGCTGGCGCCGCGCGACATGGAACCCTGGCGCGACACCGCCGCGCGTATCGACGAAGCCGCCGCCGCCGACGTACGTGCGCGCGCCGAGCGCGGCGACGCCGACGCACAGGCGCTGGCGTGCCTTGCCCACCTCACGGGGGCGGGCGGCTTCCTGCCGAGTCCAGCCGCCGCACGCGCGCAATGCGACGCCGCCGCCGCACAGAACAATCTTCCCGGGTTTTACTATTCGTGGGTGCTCTATCGCAGTGCGCCGCACGTAGGCTTGAGCGAGAGCGCGGCGCGCGAGCGGCTGGCGCGGGCCGCCGCTGGCGGCTGGGTCTCGGCGCAGATCGACTACGGCTTGCTGCTGGCGTCCAGCACGCGGGCGCCGCTCGCGGATCAAACCGAAGCTGGCCGGCTTTGGCTGGCCGCCGCCGAGCGCGGCGACCCGCGTGGGCAGTTCTACTATGCGCGCTGGCTGCGCGACAGCCCGGCGGGGCCGCGCGATCCGGCTGCGGCGGTGCCGTTCCTGCAGCGCGCCGCCGGCAGCGGCCAGGTCGATGCGCTGCATATGCTGGCCACGCTCTATCGCGACGGCATCGGCGCGCCGCGCAACTTGCAGCGCGCGCGCGAACTCTACGAGGAGGCCGCGGCGCGCAGCCATCCGCCCTCCATGTTCAACCTCGCGGACATGCTCCGCGACGGTTCCGCCGAAGACCGCGAACGCGCGGTGGCGCTCTACCAGCGCTTGGCCTGCATGCCCGACGAACGCCAGATACAACCGCTCGCCGGACAAAGACTGCGGGCGTTGCGGCAAAGCGCGCGCTGCCGTTAAGTGCGGCCATGGTGTGGCGCAAGACCTATGAAGGGCCTGACCCGCAACGGGTGAACAAATGGCTGGCCCAAGAGGGCGTGTGTTCGCGGCGCGAGGCCGAGGCGCTGATCGCCAAGGGCGTGGTGCTGGTGGACGGGGCCCGCGTCGACGATCCCGGCCGCAAGATCGAGCCCGGACAAACCGTCGAGGTCGGCGATGCGCTTGGGCGGGCGATGATCAGCGTCATGCTCAACAAGCCGATAGGCGTGGTCTCGGCGCAGCCCGAGGGCGCCCAGATTCCGGCAGCGCGGCTGCTCACGCGCGCCAACCAGGCGGGCGCAGCCGCCGCTGTCCCCGACCGCCACGCCAGCCTGGCGCCGCTGGGGCGGCTCGACCAGGATTCGCGCGGCCTGCTGCTCTTGAGCGAGGACGGGGTGCTGGCCAAAGCGGTGATCGGCCCCGACTCGAAGCTCGACAAAGAATATCTCGTTGTGGTGGACGGTCGCATCAATGCGGAGAAGCTGGCCCTGCTCCGCCACGGCCTCGCGCTCGACGGGCGACAGCTGAAGCCGGCGAAAGTCGAGCGCATTGAACCGCAGCGGCTTCGCTTCGTGCTGGTCGAAGGACGCAACCGTCAAATCCGACGCATGTGCGACGCTGTGGGGCTCGACGTTGTCGACCTGCAGCGCGTGCGCATCGGT
This sequence comes from uncultured Terricaulis sp., assembly GCA_964575885.1. Lineage (GTDB taxonomy): Bacteria > Pseudomonadota > Alphaproteobacteria > Caulobacterales > Aquidulcibacteraceae > Vitreimonas. The sequence goes on along the minus strand of CAZNTI010000050.1, from coordinate 131 downwards.
TCGCTGACGCTGGGCGACCTGCCGGAGGGCAAGTGGCGCGGGCTCAGCCAGCCCGAGCGCGACCGCCTCATCGCGGCCTCGCGCGCTTGATCGCCATCAAGGCGCCGCCCGGCGCGCCAGGGCCTCGGCGT
>CAZNTI010000049.1:0-9942 GCA_964575885.1 uncultured Terricaulis sp. | reverse complement strand
GATCATTATCTCGGCAAGGAGACGGTGCAGAACCTGCTGGTGCTCCGCTTCGCTAACATGCTGGTGGAGCCGATTTGGTCGCGCGCGACCATCGATCACGTGCAGATCACTGTAGCTGAGGAACTGGGTGTCGAAGGCCGCGGCGATTATTATGACAAGTCGGGCGCGCTCAGGGACATGGTGCAGAATCATATGCTGCAGCTTTTGTGTCTGGTGGCGCTCGAATCTCCCAACTCTATGACCGCCGACGCGATCCGCACGGAAAAGCTCAAAGTGCTTTCGGCGCTACGCCGCATTGGTCCGGTTGATGCTGGCGCCAAGACGGTGCGCGGTCAGTACCGCGCCGGTTTGGTGAATGGGGCGAAGGCGCCCGGCTACGCTGAGGAGGTGGGCCGGGCCTCGCGCACGGAAACCTTCGTGGCGATCAAGGCGGAGGTCGACACTTGGCGTTGGTCGGGCGTGCCGTTCTATCTGCGTACCGGAAAACGCATGGGCGCGCGCCGCTCCGAGATCGTCGTGCAGTTCAAGGATACGCCGGTGTCGGTGTTCGGCGCCAACTCGGCGGAGCCCAATAAGCTGGTGCTGCGCTTGCAGCCCGACGAGGGCGTCAAACTTTGGCTCAACATGAAAGAGCCTGGGCCCGGCGGCTTGCGCATCAAGGCCGTGGCGCTCGACCTCACCTATGAAGAGGAATTCGGCGTGCGCTATCCTGATGCCTACGAGCGGCTGCTCATGGATGTGGTCCGCGGCAATCTCGCGCTGTTCATGCGTCGCGATGAAGTCGACGCCGCCTGGGGCTGGGCCGACGATCTGCTGGCGGCGTGGGATTCGATTGGCGGTGAGCCGCACCCATACGCGGCCGGCTCCAACGGACCGACGCAATCGGCGGTGATGCTGGATCGCGACGGGCGCGCCTGGTGGGATCCGGAGTGATGGCCGAACTCAATCCGATCATCGCCCAGGTTACCGAGCGCATTCGCGCGCGCTCGGCGAGACGTCGGCGCCGCTATCTCGATCTGATCGAAGCGTACGACGCCGCCGTGCCGGCGCGCGTGCGCGTGGCGGAAGCCAACCAGGCGCACAATTCCGCCGGTTGCGCGGTGATGGATCGCGACCTGCTGCTAAAGGGGCGCTGGCCAGCGATTGGCATCGTCACATCGTACAACGACGTGCTCTCAGCGCATGCGCCCTATGAACGCTACCCCGCATTGATTAAGCAGGCCGCGCGCGAGGCCGGCGCCGTCGCTCAGGTGGCGGGAGGCGTGCCGGCGATGTGCGACGGCGTAACCCAAGGCTTCGACGGCATGGAGATGTCGCTGTTCTCGCGCGACGTGATCGCGATGAGCACTGCGGTGTCGCTGTCGCATGCGACCTTTGACGCTGCTTTGCTGTTGGGGATTTGCGACAAGATCGTGCCGGGGCTGTTGATCGGCGCGCTGCGGTTCCCCTGGCTGCCGGTCATCCTGGTTCCCGGCGGACCGATGCCATCGGGCTTGCCCAACAAGGAGAAAGCGGCGCGCCGGCAGGCTTTCGCCGAGGGCAAGATCGGGCGCGAGGATCTGCTGCAGGCCGAGGCCGAGAGTTATCACGCCCCTGGCACCTGCACATTCTACGGTACTGCCAATTCCAATCAGATGATGATGGAGCTGATGGGGCTGCATCTGCCCAATTCCGCATTCGTCAATCCCAACACGCCGCTGCGCGATGCGCTCACGATTGCCGTCGCCAAGCGCGCTGCCGCCATCACAGGCCTCGGCGACGACTATCGTCCGATCGGGCGGGTCGTCGACGAGCGCGCCATAGTCAACGCCATGGTCGGGCTGATGGCCACGGGCGGCTCCACCAACCATTTCATCCACCTGCCGGCGATCGCGCGCGCGGCAGGCATCGAGATCACTTGGGACGATTTCGGCGAGATCGCTAAGGCGACGCCGCTGCTGACGCGCATCTATCCCAACGGCGCCGCGGACGTGAACCAGTTCCACGCCGCCGGCGGGATGGCTTTCCTTACCCGCGAATTGCTCGGCGCGGGGTTGTTGCATGGCGATGTCGAGACGGTCTCTGGAGAGGGTCTCGCTGCGCACACGCGGGCGCCGTTGCTGGAAGGCGATGCGCTGGTTTGGCGCGAAGCAGAGGCTGTGAGCGGCGATGAAAGCATATTGCGGCCTGCGGCGCGCCCATTCGCCGACACCGGCGGGCTGGTGGTGATGAGCGGGGGAATAGGGCGCGCCGTGGCGAAAACTTCTGCCGTCGGGGAGGCGTTTCGGGTCGTGGAAGCGCCCGCCTTGGTTTTCGATAGTCAGGCAGCAGTGCAGGCCGCGTTTCGCGATGGCGCGCTCGACCGCGATTGCGTGGTGGTGGTTCGCGGGCAAGGCCCTCGCGCAAACGGGATGCCTGAATTGCACAAGCTGATGCCGCTGATGGGCGCGCTGCAGGATCGCGGCTTCAAGGTGGCGTTGGTGACGGACGGGCGGATGTCGGGCGCCAGCGGTAAAGTGCTGGCCGCAATTCACGTGATCCCCGAAGCCGCAGAAGGCGGCGCGTTGGCAAAATTGCGCGACGGTGACGTGGTGCGGGTCGATGGAGCAGCCGGCCTGCTGGATGTGATTTCTCCGGAGGACTGGCGCACGCGCCCACCGGCGCAGCTTGATCTCGAAGGCAACCGGCGCGGGCTTGGGCGTGAACTCTTCCAGATCTTCAGGGCGCAGGCGGGCGACGCGGAATCCGGCGCCTCTCCGTTTGGCGACTACGACCCGGCATAGCGCTCAATCGTTGCCCCGCTGCTGCAGGCGTTCGTCGAACGCCTGGTCGCGCGGCGCCGGAGAGAAGCCCTCTCCGATGGAAATCTCGAATTCCCGCGTGTAGTCGCCGCCCAGCGGCACGGTGAGGTGCTCGACGGCGCGGAATGCGTTGAAGTCGTCTGCGATGAAGGGGAGGTAGTCGCGGCGCAAGTGAACTACCAAGACGCGTCCGCCTTCCTCGACGCGCATCGGATCGGTGGCCTCGGCGGAATTGCGCGCTTCGGCGCGCAGCCGCCACATCCGTAGCGGCGGCAACGGCACGCCTGAGCGCCGGGCGTGGCGCCAATAGTAACTCAGTTCGAAATAGGTAGAGCGGTCGTCGACCATCACCGCGCTGAACGGGGCTTCTCCCGGCTGCGCCGCCGCGCGCACGGCGATCTGACGCGCAGTCTCGTCCCAGCCGCTGGTCTCGCGCACGCCTTTGATCAGCACGGCCAGGTCCGGGCGCATCACGATCACGCCGATCAAGGCGCTGGTCAGCAACGTGTTGACGGCGATGGCGGCGACGAGCATGCGGCGACCGCCGCGGCTGGCGAAGAGGCTGCCGGCAACCCAAACGACGATGGCTGGGTATGCGACGGCGGCCCAATTGGCGTTCGCGCGCGAAACAAAGGCGATCAGCGTGATGAGCAGAAACGGGGGCAGGATGTAGGCCAGCAGAAAACGGTCCTCGTCGCGCAGGCCCGCCGCCCGGCGCGCTGCGCGCCAGCCAAGCCATGCCAAAGCGGCGAAGATGAGCGGACCAAGCACGCCAGCCTGGCCGCCCAGAAACTCAAAGACTTCGTCGAGGTTGAAGAGGTCGGAGGCGTCCACGCGCGCATTGGCCGCGGTGTGTCGCGCCGTCGCGAAACCGTTCTGGACGTTCCACACTATGTTGGGCGCCACGATAGCTGCCGCGATCAGCCCGGCAACGATGCCGCGCCCCCGCCCCAGCGCCTCCCGCACCGGGATGAGCCACCATGCGGCCAAGGCGGTGCAGAGTACAAAGTACAGCATGGCGTACTTGGCCAGGACGCCGACGCCGAGCGCCACACCGGCGAAAACCGCCCACACCCACGCACGCGTGGTGACGAGCCGCCAGGTTGCAAACAGCGAAATTGCCCACATTGGCAGCAGCAGTGCGTCTGTTGAGATGATGGTGGAGGAAAAGAACACACCCGGCAGTGTCAGCCAGCCCACGCCCGCCCAGAACCCCGCCCATGCTCCGTAGGTGGAGCGCGTGAGCAAAAAGATAGCGCCCGCCGCCAGCGCGTGCGCCAAGGGCGCGCCCAGCCGCACCGCCCATTCCGCGTCGCCGAATAGGGAAGTGGTGGCGGCGATCACCCAAGCGATCAACGGCGGCTTGCTGAAATACCCCCATTCTAGCGTGCGCGACCACATCCAATACTGCGCTTCGTCGAAATAGAGCCCGAGCGGGCTGATGCGCAGCGCCTCGATGCGCAGCCAGGTCGCGACCAGCAGCACGGCTGCAAAGGCCAGCGACGCACGGTCGAAAGCGGCTCGGACGGGCGTCATCGGCGTGTTGAGGTCCCCCGCGCGCTTCATAGCGGAAGCGCGCGGGAGGCGCCAGAACCGGGGCCGCCGTTGCGCATCGGGCAAAGCTGCCTATCTGGCGCTCTCCACATGCGCTAAGGAGCCCGAATGAGCACGATTCCTGCCGAATGGGCGCCGCACAAGGCAATCTGGACCGCTTGGCCGTCCGCCGCCGACCTCTGGGGGGAGGATTTGGAGCCGGCGCGCGTTGAAGTCGCCGCCATGGTGCGCGCACTGGCGGACGAAGGGCGCGGGGAACGCGTGCGGTTGTTGGCGAACGGGCGTGAAGCGGAAGCCACCGCCAGACTGGTGCTGGGTCAACACGCCGAAATCTTGCAGGCGCCGTTTGGCGATATTTGGCTGCGCGACACCGGGCCGATCTTTACCGCTGATGGGCGCGCGCTCGGCTTTCGCTTCAATGGCTGGGGGGGCAAGTATCAATTGTCGCACGACGACGAGGTGAGCGCGCGCGTGGCGCTCGCCAGCGGCGCCGCGTTCAAGCTGCATGATTTTATCCTTGAGGGCGGCGCCGTCGAAATGGACGGCGAGGGCACGCTGCTGACCACGCGCCAGTGCCTGCTCAACCCTAACCGCAACCCGCACTGGACAGAAGCGGCCGCAGAACGCGAATTGAAACGCGCATTGGGCGTGGAGAAAGTGTTGTGGCTGGATGAGGGGCTCGCCAACGACCACACCGACGGCCACATCGACAATCTTGCGCGCTTCGTTGGGCCAGGCAGGGTCGTATGTCAGGCGCCGTTCGGCCGCGATGACCCCAACCGCGAAGTGCTCGACGAAATCGCACTGTCGCTTGCCGCCATGACCGACGCCAAGGGGCGCAAGCTTGAGGTCGTGCGCATCCCATCGCCAGGCAAGGTGGCGGACGAAGACGGCGACGCCGTGCCCGCCAGCCACATGAATTTCGTCATCGGCAACACGGTCGTCGTGGCGCCGGTGTATTCTTCCAGCGGCGACGATGCGGTGAACGCGCTTGCGCAGCTTTTTCCCGGCCGCAAGGTTCTGGGACTATCCTCGCACGCGATCTTGACAGGCGGCGGTTCGTTCCACTGCATCACCCAACAGGAGCCTGCATGACCTCGCCCAGCCTTCAATTCTGGTTCGATTTCTCCTCGACCTATTCTTATCCGGCGGCGATGCGTATCGAGCCGCTGGCGAAGGCGCGCGGCGTGACGGTGGAGTGGCGGCCGCTGCTGCTCGGGCCAATCTTCAAAACGCAAGGCATGATCGACTCGCCGTTCAATCTGTTTCCGGCGCGCGGCCAGTACATGCTGCGCGATCTGGAGCGCACCTGCGCGGCCCTCGATCTGCCGTTTGTGCTGCCAAAGCCTTTCCCGCAAAACAGCCTACTATCTGCGCGCATCGCGACTGCGCTCGAGGGGCCGCTGCGCGTGCGCTTTGCGCAGGCCGTGTATCAACTGGAGTTCGGAGAGGGACGCGACATTTCCGACCCGCTGACCGCCGCCGAGGCCTTGCGTCGCGCCGGCCTGGATGCAGCGTTCGTCGAGCAGGCGCAAGGCGATGGGGTGAAAGCGGCGCTGCGCGCCGCCACTGAGGAGGCGCAGAGCATGGGGGTGTTCGGCGCGCCCACGTTCGTTGCCGCCGACAAGGAGTTGTTTTGGGGCAACGATCGCCTTGAAGCGGCGCTCACCTGGGCGGTTGAGGGGCGGTTGTGATGGCGCGCAGCATCAGCGTCGCCGCGATCCAGACCAGCTACGGCGAGGATATGGCCGCCAACATCGCCAAGACCGAACGCCTCATTCGCGAAGCGGCGGCCAAGGGCGCACAAGTCATCCTGCCCTCCGAACTGTTCCAGGGCCCATATTTTTGCACGGCGCAAGAGGAGCGCTGGTTCGCGACCGCCTATCCGGCGGCCACCCACCCCTGCGTGGCGGCGCTGAGGCCGGTGGCGAAGGAGCTTGGGGTGGTCATCCCGGTTTCAATCTACGAGCGCGAGGGCCCGCTCTACTTCAATTCTGTCGTCATAGTTGATGCCGACGGCGAAATCCTGGGGGTCTATCGCAAAAGCCATATCCCGGACGGGCCGGGCTACATGGAGAAGTATTATTTCCGCCCTGGCGACACAGGCTTCAAAGTTTGGGACACAGCGCACGGTCGCATCGGCGTGGGAATTTGCTGGGATCAATGGTTTCCGGAGGCGGCGCGCGCCATGACGATCCTGGGCGCTGAGGTGCTGTTTTACCCAACCGCGATCGGCTCGGAGCCGCACGACGCCGCACTTGACACCCGCGACCCGTGGCGGCGCGCCATGCAGGGTCACGCGGTGTCCAATGTCGTCCCGGTGGTGGCGTCCAACCGCATTGGAACCGAAGCGAGTGGCCAGAAATTCTACGGGTCGAGCTTTATCGCCGACCACCGCGGCGATCTGGTCGAAAGCTTTGACCGCGCAGACGAGGGCGTGCTGGTGCATGCGTTCGACCTCGATTTTTTGGATCGCCATCGCGCCGCCTGGGGCTTCTTCCGCGACCGGCGGCCCGAGTTCTATCGGTGAGGTTTGTGTCGCGAGACCAAGATCGTTACCACATGGTCCGCGACGTACAGGGGGCGGTTTCGTGAAGCTTGCAGACATCATTAGCGCGGCCAAGCGCACGGCGCGTCCGCTGAAGCCGTTACTGCTGCGGCCGTGGGTCAAGAGTTACGGTCAGTACGGCGAGGACACGCTGCTGTTCGCCGCCCTGATGCCCGGCCGGCGCGGCTTTTACGTCGATGTCGGGGCCTACGATCCGCGCGACGGCTCCAATACCTATCGCCTCTACAAGCGCGGCTGGAGCGGCGTGACGGTGGAGCCCAATCCGCAAGCGACCTGGCGTTTCAGGCTGCTGCGCGGCCGCGATACGCATCTGGAGATGGGCGCGGCGCCAACCGCGACGACGCTGCGTTACTATGAGTTCGACATCGGCATGCTCAACACCATGGACGGCGAGCGGGCAAAAAGCCTCGAAGCGGAGGGCCACCCGATCAAGCGGGTGCGCGACATCCGCTGCGATCGGCTCGATGCGCTTCTGGACGAATTTGCGCCTGGCAAGCACATCGATTTCTTAAGCGTCGATTGCGAGGGCGACGACCTTGGCGTCATCGGCACGCTCGATTTCGAGCGTCATCGCCCGACCGTGGTGGCGATGGAGGATCTGGAGGGCTATTACATTTTGCGCCGCGGCGGCGGCGGCGCATCATCTGCGGTGATGCAATTCATGGCCGAGCGCGGCTATGCGATGATCGCGCAGCTGGTGTACTCGAGTATTTTCGTGGCGCTGGATTGGCGCACGCTAAACCGGCGCACCGGCGCTTTCCGCGAGGAGGCCATCCACCACAATCTGCTGCCCGAAGGCCCCGTCCCGAGCCGTCGCGAGGCGGTTGGCGCAGAGCGCTAAACAGAACGGGCCCGGCCAGCGCGGCCGGACCCGTTCGTGTCGTCCCCGCTAATGTTTGGTTCAAGCCGCGTCGGTGGATTCGTCCTGCAGCGCCTTGGCTAGGTCCAAGAGGCGCCGGCGCGGACGTTCGCCGAGCTTGTAGTAAGCGCGGATCAGTTCGAGCGTTTCCTTTTGTGAGAGCACGTCGGCCGCGATCAGGTCGCGATCGTTCGCAGGTGCGCCCGGCGTCGCCGCGGCGCTGGCTTCAGCCGGCGCGAGGCCTTCGAAGAAATAGTTGACCGGCACGTTCAGCGCGACGGCGAGTTCGTACAAGCGGCTCGCGGTCACGCGGTTGGCGCCGCATTCATACTTTTGGATCTGCTGGAAGCGGATACCGATGGACTCAGCCAGCTGCTGCTGGGTGAGGCCCAGAAGCCGGCGACGGCGGCGAAGCCGCTTGCCGACATGGAGGTCAGTGGCGTTAGCCATTGATAATGCGCCCTTACGTAGCGGCGGTTCCCCCATGGGCCCGCCTTCATGCGTCAGGGGAGGAGCAAGAGCCTTGCCACGCTTGGCCAGTGCGCGGGGCCCCAAGTCAAGCGATAAATTAATACATTGTGCACTTTTGGCGCGATCGTGGCCCAGAACGGCGACCTTCTGGGGGGTAGTGCTTAATCCTTCGCCTTGGCCGCGCGCTTGCGCTCGTTGGGATCGAGGTGCTGCTTGCGGATGCGGATCGCGGCGGGCGTGACCTCCACCAGTTCGTCATCCTCGATCCAGGCCATGGCCTGCTCGAGCGTCAAGCGGCGCGGCGGCGTCAGGCGGATTGTTTCATCCTTACCGCTGGCGCGCACATTAGTGAGCTTCTTGCCCTTGAGCGGGTTAACATCGAGATCTTCGCCACGGCTGTTCTCGCCGATGATCATGCCTTCATAGACATCCTCGCCATCGGCGATAAACATCTGGCCGCGTTCTTCGAGATTCCAGAGCGCGTAGGCGGTCGACTGGCCGTTGTCGTTTGAGACCAGCGCGCCGTTGCGGCGGCCGGGGATGTCGCCCTTCCACGGCGCCCAAGAATGGAAGAGGCGGTTCATCACGCCGGATCCGCGGGTGTCTGTAAGAAACTCGCCATGGTAGCCCACCATGCCGCGTGAAGGAGCGAGCATTACCATGCGGGTCTTGCCGCCGCCGCTCGGGCGCATGTCCTGCAGCTCCGCCTTCCGGATGCTCATCTTCTCGATCACGACGCCGGTGTATTCGTCATCGACATCGATGACGACCTCCTCGATCGGTTCCAGAGTTTCGCCGCCTTCCTGGCGGGTCAGCACCTTGGGGCGCGACAGCGAGAGTTCGAACCCCTCGCGGCGCATAGTCTCTACGAGCACGCCCAATTGCAGTTCGCCGCGACCAGCGACCTCGAACGCATCGCGGTTGCCGGTCTCGGTAACGCGGATGGCGACGTTGGACTCGGCTTCCGCCAGGAGGCGGGCGCGGATCACGCGGCTTTGCACCTTGTCGCCGGCGCGGCCGGCGAGCGGCGAGTCGTTGATCGACACCGTAATCGCCAGCGTCGGCGGATCGATCGGGATCGACGGCAGAGGGCCGCCAAGATCGATAGCGCCGATGGTGTCGGCTACGGTGGTGTCAACCAGGCCGGCGATAGCGATGATGTCGCCCGCCTCCGCGCTTTCCACCGGCACGCGCTTGAGGCCGCGAAACGAGAGCAGCTTGGTCAATCGGCCGCGTTCGATATCCTTTCCGTCGCGCGACAGCGCTTTAACCGGGTCCCCGACCTTCACGCGGCCGGCCTCAACCCGCCCCGTCAGCACGCGCCCCAGGAAGGGATCGCTGTCGATCATTGTGACGAGAAAGGCAAACGGTTCGTCGCGACGCCGGATCGGTTCCGGATCGGGCACGTGGCGCACGATCAGCTCAAACAGCGGCGTGAGATCCTTGTTCTCGTCGCGCATGTCGGATTTCGCCCAGCCTTCCTTTCCGGAAGCGTAGAGAATGGGAAAATCGGCCTGCTCGTCGGTAGCGCCCAGGGCGAGGAAAAGCTCGAAAATCTCGTTGAGCGCTTTGTCCGGCTCGGCGCTGGGCCGGTCGACCTTGTTGAGCACCACCATCGGCTTCAACCCGCGGCCGAGCGCCTTGGAGAGTACGAACTTGGTTTGCGGCATGACGCCTTCGGAGGCGTCCACCAACAAGACGCAGCCATC
>CAZNTI010000048.1:1456-9944 GCA_964575885.1 uncultured Terricaulis sp. | reverse complement strand
ACGCCATCTTGAACGACACCTCGTGTCCCGGATCGGTTGGCTGCGCGCTGCCGTGCTCGGCGCCAATGACGGCATCGTATCGACCGCGAGCCTCATCGTCGGGGTGGCTGCAGCCGGAGCAGCACGCGGCGACATCATCGTTGCCGGCACAGCCGCACTCGTCGCCGGCGCCATGTCGATGGCGGCGGGAGAATATGTGTCGGTAAGCTCGCAATCCGACGCCGAGCGCGCGGATCTTCAGCGTGAAGCGAAGGAATTGCGCGACGATCCCGAGTTCGAATTGGGCGAACTCACCCAGATCTATGTCGAGCGGGGCTTGCAGCCCGCGCTCGCCCGCGAAGTCGCTACCCAGCTCATGGCCAAAGATGCGCTCGGCGCGCATGCGCGCGATGAATTGCACATCATCGAGGCCATTACAGCGCGGCCCGTCCAAGCGGCAATCACGTCGGCGGCGACCTTCGCCGCGGGGGCCATTCTGCCGCTTTTGGTCGTTCTTGCAGCGCCCGAGCAGGCGCTCGTGATGAGCGTCGTGATCGCGTCTTTGCTCTTTCTGGCCGCACTCGGCGCGCTCGGCGCGCGCGCGGGCGGCGCCGGCGCTCTCAAGGGTTTGGCGCGCGTCTTGTTCTGGGGCGCGCTGGCGCTTGGCGTCACGGCCGCGGTGGGTCTTTTCTTCGGCGCCGTCGCCTAATCGTCGGAATATTCGTATCGGTCGCCCGTCACCTGCGCCGGCGCCGGCGCCAGCATCAAAGCGCCAGCAACGACCAAGCCAATGCACAAAGCGATGACGAGAGAAACTAGGCCAGCGCGGCGCGCATCGGCACCCTCTTCGTCGCTGCGTCGCGATTTATAGCCCGTGATCATCGCGGGGACGAGCGCATCGCGTGTCGCCAATGTCTCCACCACAACGCCGATGAGATGCGCCGAGACGAGCACTTGCAGCACGCGGAATGCCACTTCATGCGCTTCGACGAACGCTTCGCCAGAGGCCCCCGCAAACGGGCCGGTATTGTGCTCACCCGCGCCCATCAAGCCAGTCGCCACGATGACAACGAGATTGATCAGCAAAAAGAAGACAGCGATGGCGCCTAATGGATTATGCCCGAGATGCCGTTGCGGCTTGGCGAAGGCCAATTCGCGCCCATAGCGCAAGACGGCCATCGGCGCGAAGGCAAAATCGGAAAACCGTGCGTGCTCGCCACCGATGAAACCCCAGACGATGCGAAACGCCAGCAACCCGGCGATTGCCGCGCCGGCAGCGTGGTGGAGTGCGGCAGCGCCGCCCTCGCCTTCACCCGTGAACCACGCGACAACAACAAGAATCGCAAGGCTCCAATGAAAGAGCCGCGTAGGCGCATCCCAGACAAAAACCCGCTTTGTCGAAGCCGCGTTAGCCGTCATCACACTCTCCGCCGCCGGAGTGTGCCCCGCTTCCGTCAGATCGCTTTGCGCGCGATCAAAGTGGCGCCAGCATAGAGGCGACTGAAACGGCATTGGATGCATGCGGCACGCAGTCGGTTGACACGACGCGCGCACAGACGCGTTGCAGACTCGCGAACGCAGTCTCGTCCATCAAAGCGTGCACGACGGCGCAGATCGGTTTGGCAAACCCGCGCGAAGCAAGCCCCTCCGCCGCAGCTATCAATGTCCGGCCCGAGGCGGCGATATCGTCAAGCAGGACCGGCGTCTGGCCAGCATGTTCGATCAAATCCGGCCAGTCGAGCTGAACCCTTCTATCGCCTTTTCTCGTCTTGGTCAGAACGCAATGCTCCGCATTGGCTGCGGCCGCGGCCGCCGCGACCCATTGGCGGCTTTCTATGTCTGGACCAACCAGAAATGGGTTCGCGACGTTGGCGCCGATCCAAGCGCCGAGCAGCGGCGCCGCCGAGCTGGCGCGCGCCGGGACGGAGTAGATCTCGCTCAGGCTTTTGATGCGGTGCAGGTGAGGATCGACGGTAGCGATGGCGTCGAAATGAGCTGAGACGAGCTGTGCGAACGAACGCGCGCTAAGCGCTTCGCCGGCATTGAAATGCTTGTCTTGACGCAAATAGGCGAGATAGGGCGCGATAAGCTCCACTTGCATTGCTCCCCACTCGCGTAGCGCGCTCGCCGCAAGGATAAGCGGGACGACTTGGGGATCGGGGCGCGCCAGCGTGCAGACGATTGCGCATCGTTTGCCCATTACATCGCTGTCGATGCGCACGTAGCTCTCTCCATCCGGGAAATGACGCGTCACAAGCATTCCGAATTCGGCGCCGGATAGGCGTGCGATCTCCTGAGCCATCGCCTCGTTGCCGGGCATGGCAAAAATGGCCGTCACGATTCAATCTCGAACATGTCGTTGTTGGCGTCCGCATAGGCGAGCGCATAGCCGAGCTCGCCGGGATTGTCCGCGTGCACAGTAACCAATGGACGTCCGGCGATGACCTGTTCGCCAAGGCGCGTGTGCAATTCAACGCCTGCGGCCTTGTCGTCGGGCGCGCCAGCGAGCTTTGCGAGGCGCGCAATCTTGCGATTGTTGATGTGCGTGACGAGTCCCGAGCGGGGCGAGACCCAGTCTTGCCGCAAGGGAGCGAGTGGCGGTTCGCGCAAGCCGCCCTGCGCTTCGCAGATGGCGACAAACTTGGCCCAAGCCCCGCCCCCGCTTAGCTTTTCTCTCGCGAGCTTGTCGCCATCGCCAGGCTTCGCCAACCCAGTCAGTTCAAGTAATCCGGCAGCGATCGCAATTGAACGCGAGCACAGGTCCTTGGGCGCGTCCGCGTGATTGTTGAGGACCGCCAAGACTTCGCGCGCCTCCAATGCCGGGCCGACGCCGCGTCCAACCGGCTGAGCCCCGTCGCTCAAGACAAAGCGCGTCTTCAACCCGAAAGCTGCGGCGACTTCCCCCATGTGCACTTTGAGCGAAGCAGCGGCGTCGTGAGTACGCACTTTAGCGGTTGGCCCAACGGGCAAATCAAGGACCACGTGCGTTGCGCCTGCCGCCACCTTCTTCGACAAGACCGATGCAATCAGCTGACCCTCGGTATCGATATCGAGCGCGCGTTCGATGCGGATGAGCGTGTCGTCTGCGGGACTGAGCCGCATCACTCCGCCCCACGCTATGCACGCGCCTTCCTCCTCGACCACTCTTCGCATCTCCGCAAGATCAAGGTCGACCCGCGTCAACGTCTCCATCGTGTCCGCGGTGCCCGAAGGCGATGTGATCGCGCGCGAAGAGGTCTTTGGCACAATGAGGCCGCAGCTGGCCGCAATCGCCACTACGATCGGCGTGGTGCGATTGCCAGGCAGCCCGCCGACACAATGCTTGTCGGCCACAACCTGCGCCTGCCACGCGAGACGCTCGCCGGCGCCCACCATGGCGCGGGTCAGGTGAGTAATTTCGTCAAAATCGAGTGGGAACGCCGAGCATGCCGCGATGAAGCTCGCCAAATGGATATCCGAATAATTGCGCGCAACTACATCGCCTATGATGGCGTCACAGGCTTTTTGATCGAGCCGCCCGCCATAGATGCGGCGACGCACATCCGCGAGCGAGGCCACCACTGGCGCATGACGAACCGTGATCGCGGTTCCTTCATCTGCGCCCAACAGAGACCAGGCCGCCTCGGAAAGACCTGCTTCATCATGATGGAGCCAGTCGGCGTCGACTTGATAGAGCGTAGCTATGACCTCACGCTCACCGACTTCGAGACAGACGCGCGTGCGCGCGGCAAGTCCTTCCGATTTGCAGACCGCGCAATCGGCGCGCATCAGCACGATTGGTTCGTGCTGACTGAAGAGCTTCAGCCTGCGCGCCTTCAGCGGCGGAGGAACTGCAGCGCCCGAGCGGCCGGAGGGAGGTTGATCCAACTGTGCCGTCCGCAAGCCACCTCAAGGTGAGCCCTAATTAGCTGACTTCTGCGCTGCCGTGCTTGATCGGGCGCAAATCGAGAACACTGGGCCCCCGTCGTCATGCTATTGGCTCGCCCGCCCGATCCTCCGAACGCCATGGAGAGTGACGAGCCGAACTCAGGCTCCTTGCCGTGGGCCTTACTCATCGTCGTCAATCAGCACGCGATGGGCCGCTCCTTCGAGATCTTCGTACTGACCAGAGCGCAGGCTCCATAGGAAAGCGACAAGACCTATGGCGCCCATCAGGATCGCAGCCGGCGCAAGGAAGATGAGGATGTCCATCAGCGGCTCCCCTGCATCCGCAACGCGTTAAGCGTAACAATAAGAGAGGAACTCGACATGGCGACAGCCGCGATGAGCGGCGTCAAGAAGCCCGCCGCCGCCAATGGCGCTGCGATGACATTATACAGCGCAGAAAAAGCGAGGTTCTCACCAGCGCGCCGCTTGGCGCGCTTGGCGACATCGATGGCTACAACCAACCCCATTAAGGCATCGCCCTGCAACACGAGATCGGCCGCGGCTTGGCTCGCTTCCACGGCATGTCCAGGCGAAGCGGACGCGTGTGCCGCGGCAAGCGCCGCTGCATCGTTCAATCCATCGCCTACCATGAGCGCTTTGCGGCCCAAGCCGCGAAGCGCCTGCATGCGTGCAGTCTTTTGCGCCGGCGTCACGCCCGAGCGCCAATCATCGATCCCAACGCCAAGAGCCGCGACCTCGACAGCGCCCCGCCGGTCGCCAGAGAGCATCTCGATGCGGAGGCCACGCGCGCTCAATTCAGCCACAGCTTTAGCGGCATCAGCACGGAGCGCGTCGGCGAAGACAAAGCGGACCGGCTTTTCGTCGCCGCGCTTGAACCAGAGCTCCGGCGAGCCATCGTTTGCATCGCCTTCGCTTGGCGCCGCGAAAGTCCGCTTGCCGAGCCGAGCAGTCTTCCCGTCAAGTTGGGCTTCGACGCCCTCGCCCGGAATCTCAATCGCGCCCAAGACGGCAGCGCCAGGGCCTGCCGCCTCTACCAGCGCACGCGACAATGGATGGCGTGAGACCCGCGCGAGGGAAGCCGCGGCGATGAGCGCTGCTTCATCGGGCGCCGATACGACCTTTGGCTTGCCAAGCGTTAGCGTGCCGGTCTTGTCGAAGACGACGGTGTCAACTTGGGCGAGACGCTCAAGCGCATCGCCCGAGCGCACCAATACACCTGCTTTGAATAGCCGTCCGGTCGCCACCACCTGGACCGCTGGCACGGCGAGCCCCAAAGCACAGGGGCATGTGATGATGAGAACGGCTACCGCGTTGGCGAGCGCGACGCGCAGGCCTGGATCGGCGACATCAAAACCCATGGCCTGAAGCGCGAGCGGGCCAACGAGCCAACCGATCAAGGTAAGCGCTGCAGCGCCATGGACGATCGGCACATAGAGCGCTGCCGCGCGGTCGGCGATACGCACAAACCGCCCGCGCCCCTGCTCGCCTACTTCTATGAGGCGTGCGAGTTCTGCGACGGCGGAGTTCTCGGCCCGCGCCTCGACCCGCATCGTGATGGGCCGACTCGCATTGATAGATCCCGCCAAAATGCGATCGCCAGCGCGCGCGGGTGTCGGCAAGGTCTCGCCCGTCAGCATTGAACAATCGAGATCGGAGGCGCCTTCGAGGATGACGCCATCGCACAGCGCGCGCTCGCCAACGGCGAGCAACAGACGATCACCGATGGCGATGTCGCGGCTTGCCACCGCCTCGATCTCGCCATTGCTTCCGACGCGGCGCGCGCTCACCGCTTGCAGCGCCAGTATCTCACGTGCAGCAGTGCGCGCCCTCTCGCGCAGCCTGTGATCGAGATAGCGCCCGATCAGCAGGAAGAAGAGCAGCATGGTGACGCCGTCGAAGTAGGTGTGCGCGCCGCCCATCGCAGTCTCGGCGATGCTCATTGCGAAGGTGAGCACAACCGCGAGCGTGATCGGTACGTCCATGTTGGCGCGGCCTGCGCGTAACGCCTTCCAAGCCGAGCGAAAGAATGGCTGCGCCGCATAGAGCCCACAAGGCACGGCGACCAGCGCGCCAAACCAATGCATCAGGGTGCGCGTATCTCCGCCCATGTCATCGCCGAACCAAACCGGCGTCGTGAACATCATGATGTTCATGGCCCCGAAACCGGCGACCGCGAGACACCGCAACAGGAAGCGGCCTTCCTCATCGACGTTCTGCTGCGCCAACTCCGGGTCGAAGGGCGCGGCCGCATAGCCAAGCCGCGCGAGCGTGGCGGCGATGCTCTCCGGCGCCAGCGCACCGGGGCGCCACGCGACGCGCAAGCGTTTGGTCGAGAGGTTGAGCCGCGCATCAGCAACGCCCGGCAATGCCAGTAGCCCGCCCTCGATCTTCTTGATGCATTGGGCGCAGCTCGCGCCTTCCACCATCAGTTCGAGCACATCGTCGCCGTGCGCGCCCTTGCGGACGAAGACAGCAAGATTGGCCGGCGGCACCTCATCGTCAGTTGGCGCAGACAGACCTGATGGGCACCCCGCGGCTAAGGCGTCGGCCATGTCAGCTCCGCCTCAAAATCAAGTGCGCGGCCATCTCGGTCTTCAGCGTGCGCTCGCAAATCCCACCTTCCTGCCGAGAACTCGCCCAGGTCCGATGCGTAAGCGCCAGCGCCGATCGGCCTAAAGCTCAAGGACCGATCTCCGCTCTCATTTGGCGTCCAGCGAAGCACAGCGTTGATCGTCGCATCGTCAATCGGCGCGCCGGCGCGGTCAGCCAAGTGAACAATGAGCCGCGCGCCCGATGACGTCCGCGCCAATTCCGCGCGCGCGCGCCACCCGCGTTCTGCTTGCGCACGCCGCTCCGCCAGCACGTCATTGTAGTGAAGGCCCTGAGTGTAGGAACGCCGCTCGTCTTCGCCGGGGAAGGTGCGCACCGCCGCAACCGCAAACGCAATGTTGATGGCGATGATCGCTGCGAAAAAGAGCAGCAGTCCGGCGAGTACGTGGCCGCCGCGCAGTTCGAAGGAAGCCCTACTCATGGCGCGTTCCCCGCGAAGAAGGCCGACGCGCTGGTCGCGGTTTCGCCGGTTTCAGTGTCGGTGATTTCAAACCAGATGGGATGCGAGCCTCGCTCAGCGTCGGCCGCCACATGGACGCGCACGTTGGCGACGCCATCAGCTTGAGCCTCAACTTCAATCGCACCGTCGGGTTCCACACCATGGCCGTTGGCAATGAAGTGCGCGCCTTCGAGACCGGTAACGGCGATTCGAATGCGGCGCGCGCGCGGCGCCATGTTGATGAGCTTCAGCGCGTAATCATTGCGTACGCCGCCATCGGCCAATCGTACAAAAGGCGGGCTTCGATCCCGAATGACATTGAGATCAAGTGTTGAGCGGTTGATGAGCGCAAACAGCATGATGGCGCCCACCGCCACCATCAACACCGCGTAGAATACCGTGCGAGGACGAATGAGGTGAATCCCGACAGACTCTCCGCGTTGACGCTTCTCGACATTCACATGGGTGTCGTAGGCGATGAGGCCCTTGGGACGGCCTACCTTGACCATGATCTCATCGCACGCATCGATGCAGAGCGCGCAGTTGATGCACTCAAGCTGGTCGCCGTCGCGGATGTCGATGCCTTGGGGACAGACCGCGACGCATTGACGGCAATCGATGCAATCGCCCCGCCCCTCCCAGCTTTCATCTCTCTTGTGCGGACCGCGTGGTTCACCGCGATCGGCGCGATAGGTGACCGAGAGCGCGTGCTGGTCTGTCATCGCGGCCTGGATGCGCGGCCAGGGGCACATATAGGTGCAGACCTGTTCGCGCATGGTGCCAGCGAGCGCATAGGTCGTGAAAGTCAACAACCCGACAAAGAGATAGACTGCTACACTGGCCTGGCCGGTGAATATATCGCGGAACAGCGTTGGCGCATCGGCGAAGTAGAAGACCCAGGCGCCGCCCGTGGCGGCGGCGATCAGAATCCAAATTGCGTGCTTTGAAATTTTCTTGCGAACCTTGTCCAACGACAATGGCGCTTTGGCGAGACGCATGCGCTCGTTGCGATCGCCCTCGATCCAGCGTTCGACGTAGATGTAGAGATCGGTCCACACTGTCTGTGGGCATGCGTAGCCGCACCAGACTCGGCCAAATAAAGCCGAAGAGAGAAAGATTCCGAACGCGGCCAAGATCAGAAGGCCCGCGATGTAGTAGACTTCCTGGGGCCATAGCTCGATGAAGAAGAAAAAGAACCGTCGGCCTTCGAAATCCACAAGTACGGCTTGGTCGGGACGGCCAAGTCCACGATCCCATCTGAGCCATGGCGTCACATAGTAGATCGCCAGCAAGACGATCATCGCCACCCATTTCAGGTTACGAAACGTCCCGTGTGCAAGCTTTGGGTAGATTTGCTCACGCTTCTTATAGAGCGCGCGCGCTTCCTTGGAATTGACCGCGCGGGCGTCAATGCTGTGATCGTCGCCGCCACGTCTATCGATGAGTGTGACCTTGCCCACGGATCACGGCGTAACATTCGCGGGCTCACCCCCGTCTTGATCTTGATCAAGCCCAGACGGCTCGCCACCGCCCATTTGGTGGACGTAATAAGCGAGCGCCCGTAGCGTGCCA
>CAZNTI010000048.1:0-1446 GCA_964575885.1 uncultured Terricaulis sp. | reverse complement strand
CATCAAAGCGACGGTCCCAAGACGGCATGACGCCGCCGCGGCCCAACTCAATCTGGCGCCGGATTTCGGCTCTTGAGCCGCCATAGAGCCAGACGTCATCGACGAGACTTGGCGCGCCGGTGGTGCGGTCTCCGAGGGCGATGGCGCCATGGCAGACAGCACATTGTTCTTGATAGACGAGTGCGCCGCGCGCGCTCGCACGCGCGTCCGGACGCAGCCTGCTTCGCGCGCTCGAGAGCGCGATGACATGCTCGGTCACATCGCCGATCTGCGCATCGCTCAGGAGATGGTCACGCCCGAAAGCAGGCATCATCGACATGCGCGCGTCGGGATGACCCGAGCGGACGCCGACGCGCAGCGTATGTTCGATGTCTTCCATCGAGCCGCCCCAGAGCCAGACGTCATCAGCGAGGACCGGGTAACCAGGCGCGCCCGCGCCGCCCGCGCCATGGCACGTCTGGCAATTGTCGCCGAACACTGATTCACCCGCGGCGCGGGCAAATTCCTGCAGCTCTGGATCGCGGGCAAGATCGCCACTCGATGCATGGGCCAGGCGCTCGAACATTGGCGCACGGGAAGCTTCTAGCGTTTGCACCTCTGCCGCCACATTGCGCCGGTCCGACCAATTCAACAGCCCGCGTGTATAGCCGTTGGCCAACGGCCAAGCCGGCATAAGCACCCAATAGATAA
Source organism: uncultured Terricaulis sp. (assembly GCA_964575885.1). Lineage (GTDB taxonomy): Bacteria > Pseudomonadota > Alphaproteobacteria > Caulobacterales > Aquidulcibacteraceae > Vitreimonas. The sequence continues at coordinate 756 of CAZNTI010000048.1, read as the reverse complement.
TCGCGGCGACTATGGAGGCGTAGAAAATATAGAGCCACCAGCGCGGCAGCGGCGTGTCGAGCTCCTTGATGCCGTCCCATTCATGGCCGGTGGTTTCCGTGCCGCTATGGTCGTCGCGCTCAATCTTGTCGGCCATCTTCGTCCTCGTTTTGGAGCGGCGTCTCGGCGGCGCGCTTGAATTTGTCGCGATTGCCGGGCCATAGCGCGTAGATCAGCACGACGACGAACAGCACCACTAGGAGTGCAAGGCCCCAGGTCTGCGCGAAGTGCGAGGCTTCAGCGTAGGTCATTGCCGCCTCACCGTTCGTTCTCGGGCGCGTCTGCGCGATAGGTCGAGAAGTCGACGCCGGCGCCCAGCATTTGCAGATAGGCGATCAGCGCATCCATTTCTGTGACGCGATCGGGCTGACCATCGAAGTCGCGAATGGCGACGCCCGGATAACGCTGCTCGAAATCGTAGGCGTTAGATCCGAGCGGTTCGGCCTGCGCGCGCGCGTCGCTATTGGCGTTGTCCAGCTGCTCGTCTGTGTAGGGCACACGCAGCATGCGGTTAGCGCGTAGATGCGCGTCCATGTGCGCGATGTCGAGTTCTTGCTCCTCCAAAAACGCGTAAGGCGGCATCACCGATTCTGGCACCACCGAGCGCGGATCGACCAAATGCGCGCGATGCCATTCATCAGAGTAGCGCTCGCCGACACGTGCGAGATCAGGGCCGGTGCGCTTTGAACCCCATTGGAACGGGTGATCGTACATGCT
>CAZNTI010000047.1:0-10048 GCA_964575885.1 uncultured Terricaulis sp. | reverse complement strand
GGGCGACAAACGCATCAGCCGGGCGCTGGTGTTTGCGCGCACCAAGCACGGCGCCGACCGTGTCGTGCGCAAGCTGCAAGCCGCGGGCTTCGACGCCGAGGCGATCCACGGCAACAAGAGCCAGGGCCAGCGCACCCGCGCGCTCGACGGCTTCAAGAAGGGCCGCACCCGGGTGCTGGTGGCGACCGAAATCGCCGCGCGGGGCATCGATGTGGATGAGGTCACACATGTGATCAATTTCGATCTCCCCAACGTGCCCGAGCAATACGTGCACCGGATCGGGCGCACCGCGCGCGCCGGCGCCGCTGGCATGGCGATCTCGTTCTGCGCGCCCGATGAGCGTGCGTCGCTCAAGGATATCGAGCGGCTCACCAAGCAGGGCGTGCCGGTGATGCAGACGGCGTTTTCGCTGGCCGCGCCGCGCGCTGATGAGCGCACCCCGCGCCCGAAGCCGCCTGGCGGCAATGCCGGACGCGGACGCGGCGGCGGCGGTCAGGGCCAGCACCAGCAACGCCGGCATGCGCCGAAAAAGCATCACGCTTCGGATGCCCACGACAAGCCGGCGCGCGGGCCCCGCCATGCGCGCGACGAGCAGGGCAAGGATCGCGGCGACAGAGATACCGGTGACCGCCGCGATCGCAAGGGCAACGAGGTGTGGTCCAATGCCGGCCCGCCGCGGCGCCTGAAGCGCAAGCCGCAGGGCGCGTGATCAATAAAAATTCTTCGCTGTACGAGCGGGCCGGGATGGAAATCCCGGCCCGCTTTGCTATGTACGCGTCTCTGCTCGTGTTGCCGCGGCTGCTGAACCCAGCAACGGAGCAGATCAATGGGCAAGTATCAGAGGCGCATGGCGCGCAAGCTTGCGGCGCGGGCGAAAGCCTGTGTCGAGGCCCGCGCCATCGCCGTGCAAAAGAACGCACGCCTCGCCGGCGTCGTGGACCGTGCATACAAGATGCCGGGCTCGCGCCGCCTGCGTAAGCGTTGACGTTTGCATCTACAACGGGCGCCGTCGGGTCGAACGATCCGGCGGCGTTCATGCTGTCCTGGCAGGGAAAGCGGCGGATGGTGATGATGAGGGCGTGCGCTTCAGTGCGGACTTCGTAGCGCGCGGCGCCTTCCGAGGGGAAGCGTTGAAGCGTTGACAGCGCGCGTCGCTGGATCAAACGATCCGGCGACGTTCGCACTGAAAAGGAGCGCTGCCGTGAGCGAAACGCACATCGATCCCACCCGTGCGGCCTTCGACGCGTTCAAGGCGCTGGCGCGCGACGAACCGGTGTGGATGCTCAATCTGGTGCGGTTTCGCGCGCGCGCGAACTATCCTGCCGGCCACGCCGACGCCGGCAAAGACCTGAGCGGCGCGGACGCCTATCGCGCCTACGGGCGCCTCAGCGCGCCGGTGTTCGAGCGCGTGGGAGGGCGCATCGTCTGGCGCGGCGCGATGCAGGCGATGCTCATCGGCCCGGCGGATGAACGCTGGGACGCGATGTTCATCGCGCACTATCCCAGCGCAGGCGCGTTCCTGGAGATGGTCACCGATGCCGATTATCGGGTCGCAGTGGCGCACCGCACCGCCGGCGTCGAAACCAGCCGCCTGGTGCGCTGCCAGGCGCTGCCGGAAGGCGGGGGCTTCGGCTGAGGCGGCTCAAACGCTGCGGCCGCAGCCTTCGAGCGTGCGGCCGTCGATGTCGAGCTCTACCGTGGCGGGGAACGCCTCGCCGCTCATCGTATCCTGGCAGGGAAAGCGGCGGATGGTGATGGTGAGCGCGTGCGCTTCGGTGCGGGCTTCGTAGCGCGTGGCGCCTTGGACCGGATAGGTGGGCTCAGGCAGCGGGAAGATCTCGCGCTTCTCGCCGTAATCCCAATCCAGCACGATGTAATTCTGTGTGTAGACGTCGAGCAGCCAGCCGGGCTCCTGGCCGATGCCGCGAAAATCGACGCCGGCTGCGCGCGCATGCTCCCAGCTTGGTGCGGCGCTGGTAAGCGTCGGGCCGGAGGCGGCGTTCGCGGCAGGCGCTGTGGTGGGGGCCGGCGTTTCGGGGCCGCCGCAGGCCGCCAGCGTCAGCGCCAACGCGATGAGAAGTGTGCGCATCCTCGATCCTCTACAGTGGAAGCCGTGAAAAACGCCGCCGCGCTTTCAAAGGCGCGACGGCGTCATCATACTAAACAACGGCGCGCGATTTAGCCCGTGAACGCGCTGATATAGACTTCGACGCGGCGGTTGCGGGCGCGCCCGTCATCGGTGGCGTTGGAGGCGACCGGGCGGTCTTCGCCGAAGCCCTGCACGATCAGCCGCTGACGAATGACGCCGCCTTGCATCATGATCGAGGCGACGTTCATGGCGCGGCGTTCCGAGAGATTCAAGTTGTACGCTTCCGCGCCCACCGAGTCGGCGTGGCCGTACACGTCGACGGTGGTTTGGTTGTAGTCGCGCAGGATGGCGCCGACTTGGCTCAGCGTCGGCACGAACTGGCCCTTCACCGCGTCGCGGTCGAAGTCGAACGTGAGGTCGGCGGGAAAGTTGAGCAGGATCTGCTGCTGGTTGACGCGGGTGACGCCGACGCCGGTGCCGGCGAGGCGCTCACGCAGATTGAGATAGGTGCGATCCATGTAATTGCCGATGCCGGCGCCCGCCAGCGCGCCGATGCCGGCGCCGATCATGGCGTTGCGGCGGTCGTCGCCGCCGGCCATGGTGCCGAGCCCAGCGCCTACCACAGCGCCGATAATGGCGCCGGTGCCGGTGCGGTTGGTTTCACGTTCGCCGGTGACCGGATCGATCGTGGTGCAGCCGACCACGAACAGCCCCGCCGCCAACGTTGTAAGTATTTTGCGAAACATTTTTGACCCTCCATCGGAGCTAAGCACTCCTTCCAATTGAGGAAATTGACGGCGCAAGGCTGAGCCGAAGATGAACGCGCAGCGTTAACGGCCCCCAGCCTCGGCGTTATAACGCACAAGATGGCCAAATTGCTCCATCAACACCGCGTCAACCAAAGGCGCGATGTGATCGAGCCCAAGTCCCGGTTCGCCTGACACGCGATAGCTGAGCGCAAGCTTCGCGCCAGCGGCGTCCGGCGCGACCGTCAGCGTCATCACCCCGCTCACACCCATCTCCTGCAGCGGACCCAAGCCCCCGATCAGCCGCAAGGTGCGCACGCCTTCGTGCTCCTGCACCAGCACCACGCGCATGTGCTCCACCGACTGCCCGTCCCAGCGCTCGCACCAGCAGCCGCCGGCGCGCGGCTCAAGCCGCAGATTGGCGGCGTCGCCCGAATACGTGTGAGCTGAGCCCCACCAGCGTTCGATGCGCAGCAGGTTGCGCCAGGCGCGATCAGGCGCGGATGCGACCACCGCCTCGGCCTCCACCAGGAAGGCGCCCGGCGCGGCGGCGGCGACCTCCGCCCGGGCTGGCGCCACCAATAACCAGACCGCGATCAGTGCGAAGGCGAAACGCATCGTTCAACTCCCGTTGCTGAAAAAAATCGTAGCCCGCGGCGTGTGGTTAACCGTCGCGCAGGCGCCGGCGGGCATGCTCTTAGCCCGTGGAGACCAATGCCGCCCCCGCGGTCGCTTCGACCGATGATAAACGCGCCTGGCGAACGCGCCAGCTTGCCGCGCTGGGCGCTGCGCGCATCGCCAACGCCTGGCCCCGGCTCGGCGCTTCGGCGGTCGCGGCGCTGGTGGCGGCTTCGGTGGTGGGCGTCATCTGGCCGACGCTCTGGGGTATCGGACTGGCGATCATTGTCGCCATCGACCGCGCGCTTTTCCAGCGCGTCGTGGCGCGCTGCGCGGCGGGCGCGGAGGTGCGGATGCGACCGCTGATCGCGTGGACCGTCGCGCAGAGCGCCTACGGCAACCTGTTGTCGCCGTTGCTCTGGTTTGCGCCTTTGCCGCAGGGCGAGACCCTGGCGGTGCTCATGTTCTGCGGCGGCTTCGCCAACGCGGCGGTCAGCCTGCGGACCTCGCCGCCGCTGCTGCTGGCGGCGGTGGCGCCAACCGTGATCATGCTGCTGGGGCTGCCGCTCTATGAGTTCGCGACCCAGGGCGACGCGCTGGAATTGCTGCCCATGGTCGGGGGCCTCGTGCTCCTCGGCTACAGCTTACAATTGTGGCGCAGCCTGGCGGAATCCGACGCCGCGCGGCTTGAGGCGGAGGCGGCGGTGCTGCGCGAGCGCCAGGCCGCGTCGGCGGCGGCGGCCTCAAAGGCCGCCACCGTGGCGCAGATCAACGACGCCGTGCGCACTCCGCTGGCCGCACTCAAGGGCGGCATCGAGCATCTGTGGCGGGTTGCCGCGACGCCGAACGCGCGCCAGCAGCTCGCGGCGCTGGCGCAGGCGCACGCGGTGGTGCAGCGCGCGCTCGGCGACGTTTCCGACTGCGACGCGGCTGCGCGCGGGGCGTTGGCGCTGGCCCCCGCGCCTTGCGATCCGCGCGCATTGTTGCGCGCCATCATCAATGCGTTCCGCCCGGCGGCGCAGGACAAGCATCTCGAATTGTTCGCCGATATCGCGCCGAATGCGCCGGTGCTGGTCGAACTCGACGCGCTGCGGGTCCGCCAAGTGCTGTGCAATCTGATCGCCAACGCCATCGCCGCTACCACGCATGGGGGCGTGCGTGTGCGCCTTGCGGTGGAGCCGATGGAGGCGCCCGGCGTTGTACGCTTGGTGTTTTACGTCGCCGACACCGGTGTGGGGATGTCACGCTCGCAAGTGGCGCAGCTGTTCAATCACGCCGGCCCCGGCGGCCGCGGACTTGCGGTCTCGAAGGCGGTCGCTGCCGCCATGGGCGGCGTGCTCACCGCCAAGAGCGCGCTCGGCGAGGGCTCGATCGTGTGCTTTGCGCTGCCGGTGGCGGTGCAGGTCCAGGCGCAGGGCGATGCAGGAAGCGCGCAAGCGTTCGCGTGAGCGCGGGCGCCTCGCGGCAGGCGCATTCCCAAACCACTAGCACCTCCCATCCCGCCGCCCGCAAGGCCGCGCGCGCGACGCGGTCACGGGCGCGGTTGCGGGCGATCTTTGCGGCCCAATAGGCGGAATTGTCTTTCGGCTGCCGGGCCCCGCGCCTGCAGCTATGGCCGTGCCAGAAGCAGCCGTGCACGAAGATGGCCTTGCGCAAGCCGGGGAACGCCAGATCGGGCTTTCCCGGCAATGTCGCGGCGTTGAGCCGGTAGCGGCGCGCGAAGCCGAGAGCGCAGACCGCCCGGCGCACGGTGCGCTCCGGCGCGGTGTTCTTGGATTTCACCGCGCGCATGATCTGTGAACGCTGCGCTGGGGCGAATACGTCGGCGCGCGCGTTCATGCGCGCTTGCGTGCGGCGCCCGCGACGGCGAGCGGGGCCAGCAGGTTCTGCGACAGCCAGCGCACCACTGGCACGCACACGGCGTCGCCGACCAGATGCAGGGCGGCGGTCTGTCCGGCTGGCAGCGGATAGTGATCAGGCGCGCCCATCAGGCGGGCGGCTTCGCGCGGGGTGATCAGCCGCGAGCGCAGCCGCTCGCCCTCGACCAGCAGCACTATCTGGCGGCTGGAGCCGCCGGCGGGGGTGCGCAGGCAGCCGGCCAGCCCGTCGAAGCGGGCCTCGGCGCGCTGCACGCGCACGCCGTGCTCGATGCGGATGCGCCTGAACACGGCGCCGACGTGGCGTTGCCCGTTCTGCTGCAGCACGCTCAGGCGCTCGCGCTGCAGCGCGCTCATCTGCGCCACCAGGCGCTCGGTCTGCGCAGCGCTGCTCCAGGCGACGGCGCTGTCGTCATCGAGAATGTCCGCCAATCGCGCATTGCGCGACGGCGGAGCGTCGAGGCGCCACCAGACGATGTGCTTGCGCAGCGCGTCCGGCATCCGCGCCGCCAAGGCGCGCAGCGATGGACTGTGGAACGGCCCGCTCGGCCCCGAAATGCTCAAGCCTGGCGGAACCTGCCGCGCCGCGACGATGAACAGCCGCGGCCGCGATTGCGGCGTGAACAGCGCCGCGTCGATCTCTAGCGCGCCGACGCGATAGCCGAGGCCCGCCAGCGCCTGCACCAATGCTGTAAAGTCTGCGCCGGCGTGCGAACTCAGCAGACCGGTTACGTTCTCCAGCGCCAGCACCGTGGGCGCGCGGTGCTCCTGCGCCAGTTTTTCGATCAGCCGGTGGAAACCCCAGAACGCGCCCGAGCGCGGGGCAGACAGCCCGCGCCGTGCGCCCGCGAGGGAAAGATCCTGACAGGGGAACGACGCCCACGCCAACGCCGCCGCACCCGGCAGGTCGCTTGCCGCCAGCCGCCAGACATCGCCCACCCGCATCGCCTCGTCGCCGAAGGCGCGCCGGTACGCGTCGGCCTTGGCGGGATCGAGATCATTGGCGAAAACACAGTCGAAGTCCGGGGTCAGGCCGAGCCGGGCAAAGCCGCCGCCGGCGAAAAACTCGAAAAATGGGGCGCCGGAATCACACTGCATGCATGTATAATAGCGTAATAATGCCGCTGGCGTCCGGGTCGGAAGCGGGCGCACTAGGGGGTTCGGATGCGGAGCTTTTTCCGCGGCGCATGTGTTGGCATGATGCTCATAGCGGGCGCGGCGGGGCTGTCGGCGTGCCAGCGCCAGGCTGCGACGCAGAGCGAGTCGGGCGCCGGCCCCAGCAACGCCGAGCGCGAAGCCGAGCTCGCGGCTGAGCAATTGGCGGCGATCGGCGAACCTGCGGGCGCTGAACAGCGCGCCGCCTATACCGGCGATTTCCAAGCCTCGGGCGGGCTGGAGGCGCAGGGCGAGGGGGCTTGGGATCTGCGCCTGCTCGAAGACTATGCGCAATTCTCCCGTCCTGGCCTCGGCGAAGACGGTGGCGTCACCGGCGAGCGCGACTATCGCGAACGCGGCATGCGGGTGAGCGCGGGGCCGTTGACCATCACCATTCGCCGCGAAGCCTGCACCGCGAGCGGCATCGAACTGGAGTACGTCGCGCACGTTTTGTTCGAGGGCGTGGCCTACCAGGGCTGTGCGCGCCGCGGCGTCGACGAAGGCGAACGGCCGACCTGGGCCAGCGTGCTGCCGGAACTCATCCCCGCCATAGACGCCTGCCTTGCCGAAGCGCCGTCATCCGGCGCGCGGGTGACGTTCGCCTCGACGCTGGAAAGCGGCCAGGTTTCGGTGCGCCTGCGCGAGCGCAATGGCGCGCGCACCGAATGCATTGCGGAATCGAGCGGCGCAGTCAGCATTTTCGAACCGCTCTCGGACATCGATCGCCGCGGCGGCGAGGGCGACCCTGAGTTTCAGCGCGGCGAAAGCGAGCCGCGGGCGCAAAGCTGCCGCAGCGTCGAGCGCGCCATCGATCGCGAAGGGCAGACGTTGGGTTGGCTGGTGCGGCGAAGCTGCTAGCGCAACCGACCTAAAACTAGCCGGCCGCCTGCATCAGGCTCTGAATCCAGTCCACGATGTTGTTGATGATCGCCAGGCCCACGCGCGTGCCGAGATAGACCGACGCCGCCGACGCGATCGCGGCGGGGATGGTCAGCAGCATCAGCACGCCGTCGCGCTGCAGCAGCGCCAACGAGGTGATGGCCACCGTCATCCCCGGCGGCCAGTTCGCGAACGGAATGGGCAGGATCAGGATCAACGCCATCAGCAGCGTCTGCACCCCGATCAGAATGGTGACCGGAAAGCGCGTCAGCCGCGTCCAGCGCGGCTTGATCAGAAACTCGATTCGGTTCAGCGGCGGGATCGCCACCCGCAATGTGCGCCGCAGCGCTTCGGCTTCGAAGCTCCAGGCGCGCATGCGCGTTGGCACCCAGAGCCGGCGCGAGCCCAGCACCAGCTGTAGCGCCGGCGCCAGCATCAAAATGCCGAAGATCGTCGAGATGCCCGGCACGTTGGGAATGCACATCGGCAGCGCCAGCACCAGCAGCAGCACGCCGTGCGCGCGCGAGTCGAGGCGGTCGATCAGATCGCCGACCGTCACCGTCGCCTGCGGGAACGACTGCGCGAGTTCCTCCAGCAGCGCCGATGCGGTGGGCGCTTCGGCGGCGGGCGGCGGCGGGGCGGGAGTGGAGCTGTCCATGCGGGGTGAGCGGTGACATGGGGCGCCGGCGCGCTTTTGACCAGCGTGCTTCGCTGTTGTTCAGGGCCCGTCAACCATGGCGCCCTAGCTCGGTGAGGTCATGACGCCTCTGCGGAACGCATCTTTGGGCTTGGCGCTCGCGGCCGCGAGCTGCGCCGGCAGCGCACCGCCGCAGGAATTGGCCGGGCTGTGGAGCGCTGGCGCCGCCGCCTGCGCGGCCGGCGTCGGGGTGCGTTTCGGCCCGGGCGCCATCGAGGCGGTCTACGAGGGCGACGTCCAAATCCTGTTTGCCGAGCCGCATTACGAGGTGCTCGGCGACCCCGCCAATCGCTTCCGGGTCCGCATCACCTACAGATTGCCGGAGCTGGCGGGCGGGGCGCGCAGCGCCGGCGCGCGCGGCGTGCTGGTGCTGGCGCAGCAACCCGACGGCGGGGTGGCGCCGGAAAGCCATCAAATGCTCGACCCCCGCACCGGCGCAGCGCGCATGCGCATCCAAGGCGACGCCGCCGAAGCGTTGCTGACGCTTGAGCCCTGCGGCGCCCATCCCTGGCGCGAACAATTGCGCGGACGCGCCATAAGCTGAAAGCCGCCGGCTGACGCCGACGGCTTTCCTGAATGCGTTGGGTGCGGTTCAGTTCTTAGTTTTGCGCTTGCTGGGTCGCGGTTTCGCCGTTGCAGCGGGCGATTTCATCGCTGCTGAGGGCGTCGGCGTCGGAGCCGAACTCAGACACGCGCACGCCGGATTCGCGGACGAACTGGCGGCAGGCGCGGACATTGGCGCCATTCGAGGAGCGGGCGCGGCAGGTGTCGCCTTCACAGGTCCAGATCGTGTTCTGGGCGATCACGCGGGTCTGTTCGCTGACCGGGGCTTCCAGCTTGATGGTGTAGAGCGCGTCGCGGGCATAAGCCGCGCCGGCGAAGCTGGCGCTGACAAGAGCGGCGAGGGCGAGGGTGCGGACGAAGGACATGAAGCAGTCTCCTTGAAAGGACGCGCTGCTTGGGGAGGAGCGCGCGGTAGTTCTGCCAAGTGCGCTGACCGATGACAAGAGAAAAATGAATGAAATAAAAAAAATTCAGCCGGCCGTTGTTACTATTATACCGCAGGTGCGAAGAGGAACTGGTTAGCAAAGTCTGAAAAAAGCGCACCCCGCCCGATCCGGAATGAGGTAAAAGGCGACGGTCGGGGCCGCATGTGGGGCGGTCCGGTGAGGGGGGGCCCATGTCGGTCTATAAATTCCTGGTCGGCGTCGTGCTGGCTCTGGCGATGGTGCTGGTGCTCACTTTGGGCGCGCTGGTGTTCAGCGCCCGCGATTTCCAATATGGCGTTCAGCAAATCGCTGAAAATTCGAGCGGCTTGGTCTCGTTCGCGCGGCTCGAGGAAGCCGGCGCGCAGATCGATCGGATCGAATCCGAAAGTGCGCAGCCGCGCGGCGAACTGCTTGAGATCGAGCAGGAGCTCTCCGCCATCAATGAGCAGGTGCAGCGTGCGCAGGCGCAGGCTGGCGAAGCCGCCGCAAGTCTGGTCGGCGCGATCGCGCAGATCGAGGCGCGCGCCAACGCGTCACAGGCTGAAAGCGCCGCCGCCGACATGACCGCGCAGGGCCTGTCCCAGCGTATCAACACGCTGGCGCGCCAGTCGGGGCTGTCGCCGCAGGATCAGGAGGGCGTCGCGCAGCTGACGCTTCAAGTGCAGGCGCTCGCCAATCAGGAAAGCGCGCTCGACGACCGCAGCGACGAGCGCACAACGCTGCTTGAGCGCCAGCGCCTGGCCGGGCTGCTGGTGGCTGACGCCAACCAGCGCATCTTCGCACTGCAAGCCAGCGCCGTGCCCGACGGCGAACATTTCGCGCGCATCCGCAATGAGGCCAATGCGCTGCGCGCGTTGAGCCCGCTGGGGATCAGCGCTTTCTTCGCGCAAGGGCACCCGGCGCTGCTGTCGACGCTGCTGGTGCTGCTGATGGGAGCGCTGGGCGCTCTGCTCTATCTGTTCCCCGCCTATCTCAACCGCGCCGAGCCGGTGACCATC
>CAZNTI010000046.1:0-10098 GCA_964575885.1 uncultured Terricaulis sp. | reverse complement strand
CCCTTAAGCTGGATTTCAGTGGTGCGCCTCGGTTTGGTGCAGAGCGCGCTGGGCGCGGTGGTGGCGCTGACCACCTCGACGCTCAACCGCGTCATGGTTGTCGAGTTCGCGCTGCCGGCGATGCTGCCGGCCGCGTTCGTCGGCTGGCACTACGCCATACAATTGTCGCGCCCCCGCTTTGGGTACGGCTCTGACTTCGGCCGCCGCCGCACGCCCTGGATCGTCGCCGGCATGGCCGCGCTCGCGCTTGGTGCGGTGCTGGCTACGAACGCCGCGCTGCTGATGCCGCAGGCGCTGATCGCCGGGCTGGTGCTTGGGCTCTTGGCCTTCACCTTGATCGGCGCCGGCGTCGGGGCGGCAGGCACATCGCTGCTGGCGCTGTTGGCGGAGCGCACCGCCCCGGAGCGCCGCCCCGCCGCCGCTGCGCTGGCGTGGATTCTCATGATCGCGGGGATCGTGGTCTCGGCCGGCGTCAGCGGCGCGTTGCTTGATCCGTTCTCGGCGCAGCGTCTGGCGCTGGTTGCGGCCGGCGTCGCCGGTGCGGCGCTGCTGCTTGCGCTGGCCGCGATCGCCGGCGTTGAAGGCAAGGCGTCCGCGCCGACGCCGGAGGCGGCGCGACCGCGCTTTGGCGAAGTGCTGCGCGAGATTTGGGCCGAGCCGGTGGCGGCGCGCTTTACGGTTTTCGTTTTCGTGTCGATGCTGGCCTACAGCGCCCAGGATCTCATCCTTGAGCCGTTCGCAGGGCTGCTGTTCGAAATGACGCCCGGACAGTCGACGCAACTGGCCAGCGTGCAACATGCCGGCGTTTTGGTCGGCATGATTCTGGTGGGTCTGGTTGGGGCGCGCTTCGGCGACGGCGCCCGCGCTTGGCTGCGCGCATGGATTATCGCCGGCTGCGTTGGCTCGGCGTGTGCGCTGGCGGCGCTCGCGGCGGCCGCGAACGCGCCAGCGTCGAGCTGGCCGCTGGCGCTCAACGTTTTTGTGCTGGGCTTTGCCAACGGGGTTTTCGCGGTCGCCGCGATCAGCTCGATGATGGGGCTCGCCGGGCGCGGCAAGTCGGGACGCGCCGGCGTGCGCATGGGCGTATGGGGGGCCGCGCAAGCGATCGCCTTCGCTCTGGGCGGGTTCCTGGGCGCTGCCGCAGTTGACGCCTTGCGCGTTGTGCTGGCCAACGACGCGGCGGCGTTCGCGAGCGTATTCGCCGCCGAAGCGGCGCTGTTCATCCTGGCCGCGTGGCTGGCGATGCGCCTGGACGCCGGCGCCCCTGCGCGCACGGCGAGCGGCGCGCACGCCGTCAAGGTCGCCGCGTCGTGAGCGCGGGCTCGACCTACGACGCCGTCGTGGTGGGCGGCGGTCCTGCCGGCGCCACCGCCGCAGGCGATCTCGCTGCCGCCGGCTTCAGCGTTGCGCTGCTCGATCGCGGCGGCCGGATCAAGCCGTGCGGTGGAGCTGTGCCGCCGCGGCTGATCAAGGATTTCGCCATCCCCGATCACCTGATCGCTGCGCGCATTAACCGCGCACGCATGATCGCGCCGTCCGACAAGCAAGTCGATATGCCGATCGAGGACGGCTACGTCGGCATGGTCGATCGCGAGCATTTTGACGAATGGCTGCGCGAGCGCGCTCGCCTCGCCGGCGCCGCGCGCATCGAAGGCCAGGCCCATGGGCTGGATCGCGACGGCGATGGTGCGCCAGTCGTGTGCTATCGCTCAACACCCGGGGGTGCGCCGCAGCGCCTGCGCGCGCGCGTCGTCATCGGCGCCGACGGCGCTCGATCGCGCATTGCGGCGGCGATTTCGCGTGGCGAACGCACGCCTTGCGTGTTCGCCTATCATGAGATTGTGCGCTTGCCCGCCAGCCACGACGGTAGGCGGTGCGACGTCTATTATCAAGGCGAGCTGTCGCCGGATTTCTACGGCTGGGTGTTTCCCCACGGCGACACCGCGAGCGTCGGTGTCGGTTCGGCGCAGAAGGGGTTTTCGCTGCGCGGCGCTGTGACCGCGTTGCGCGAGCGCGCCGGGCTCGCCGCTTGCGAGCTGGTGCGCGCCGAGGGCGCGCCGATCCCGTTGCGTGCGTTGAAGCGCTGGGACAATGGGCGTGACATCGTGCTCGCCGGCGACGCCGCCGGCGTGGTCGCGCCGGCTTCCGGCGAGGGCATATATTATGCGATGGCCGGGGGCGCTGCGGCTGCGACCGCGGCCGGCGCGTTCCTGGGCACGGGCGACGCGCGCGCCCTCGCAACTGCGCGCCGGGGGTTTATGCAAGAGCACGGGCGCGTGTTCTGGATATTGGGCGTCATGCAGCATTTCTGGTACCGCAGCGATCGCCGCCGTGAACGCTTCGTGACTATGTGCCGCGACCCTGACGTGCAGCGTCTCACTTGGGAGGCTTACCTCAACAAGAAGCTCGCCAAGCCTGATCCCGGCGCGCACATGCGCATCTTCCTGAAGGACATGGGTCACCTGCTCGGCCTTTCGGCGCCGTGAGCTCTGGTGCAAAGCCCGCGCTGGCGGCCGCCGGCGCGGCGCTCCTGGTCGCGGTGCTTGGCGCAACCGTGACCGATCTTGGTCCACGGTACCAAGCGCTTGCCAAGCCTTCATGGCAGCCCCCCGATTGGAGTTTCGGTGTCATATGGACCGCGATCTTCGCGTTGACGGCGGCGGCGGGCGTCATCGCCTGGCGGCGTGCGCCCAGAGGCGCGGAGCGCGAATGGCTGATCGGTTTGTTTGCGCTGAACGGCGCCTTGAACATCTTCTGGAGCATCCTTTTCTTCCGGCTGCACCGGCCCGATTGGGCGCTGCTCGAAGTGGGGCCGCTGTGGATGTCGATCGTGGCGTTGATCATCGCAGCTTCCGCGCATGCGCGCTGGGCGGGGATTTTGCTCACGCCTTATCTGATCTGGGTCACGCTTGCGGCCGTACTCAATTTTGAGGTCGTACGTCTCAACGGCCCCTTCAGTTAGCGCGCCATGGCAAGCTTCTTCACCAGTGGGCTGGCCGTCGATGTCGTCCTTGCCGTCGTGCTGATCGAGGTGGCGGTGCTGATCGGCATGGCGCGGCGGGGCGAGCGTCGGCGTGCGGCGGTGACTGCAAGTCTTGCTGTGGCGCCCGGGGTTTTGTTGCTGCTGGCGCTGCGCGCGGCCCTCGTAGGAGCGGAATGGCCATGGATCGCTTTGCCCTTGATCGCATCGTTCCCCGCTCACATCGCGGATCTGCGACGCCGCCGTTAAGCGCCACACACGAGCCCAGGCTTGAGCACTACCTGCTCGGCCGCTCCATCGCGCATGGCATGTTCCAGGACTTCCGGGGCGCGATCCGGCGGCGCTTCCACATCGAGATCGAAGGCGCGCTGGAGGGCAGCGCGCTCGTTGTCGATGAGCGTTTCCTGTTCGACGATGGCGGCGTCGACGAGCGCCGCTGGCGCATCGAGATATTGCCCGCGGGCGCATACAGCGCCACCGCCGGCGACATGATCGGAGAGGCAAGAGGCGTCACACGCGACGGCGTGCTGCGCTGGTCTTACCTGTTTTCCCTGGCCATCGGCGAGCGGCGGTGGCGCGTGCGCTTCCATGACGCGTTCATGGCGATCTCGGAGGATGCGCTCCTCAACGTTGCGCACGTCACCAAATTCGGTGCGCCCATCGGGCGCACCACGATCGTGTTCGAGCGCGCCGCGCCTTAGTTCTGCGGCGCGGCGTTGTTCTTGAGGTACGCGATCACGTCGGCGCGTTGTTGCGGATTGCGCAGTCCGACGAAGGCCATCCGCGTGCCCGGAATACGGCGCTGCGGATTTTCGAGATACGTGAACATTTCCTGCTCGGTCCAGGTGATGTTGGAATTGCGGTTGGCTTCGGAATAGTTGAAGCCCGGGATCGAGCCGGAGCGGCGCCCGATAATGCCGTAGAGCGAAGGACCAACCCGGTTCACGCCTTGCTCGGGCGAGTGGCAGGTCGCGCATTGCGCAAAGATCCGCCGGCCTCGCTCGGTGTCGCCGGTCAATTGGGCGCCGTCGGCGCCGGTCACGGCCAATGCGATCTGTTGGCCGGCCGCGGGGGCGGCGGGAGCAGCGGGGGCGGCCTCGGGCGCTGGCGTGGCCGGCGCTTCGGCGCTGGGCGCAGGCGCCTCGGCCTGTTTTTGATGGGCTTGGGGACCGCACGCGGCCAATGTGATCGCAATCGCCAGTACCCAAATACGCATCATGAAACTCCCGAGCTTTGGCGCTTACAGAGCGAAACTTTCCGCAACGTCTGTCAAGAAGATTCGACGCTCAACAACGTCAGGTGGGCCCGCGCCCTGAGCGGGTGTCGCCTCTTTTTGTCGGATGCGATCTGGCGCAGGATTAGGCGCGCGTTCAGCCGCAGGGGGATCGCATGCGTACGCTTTCGTTCGTCGCCATCACAGCGCTCGCAGCGTGCCAGACGCCATGCCCGCCCGCACCGCAACCGGTCAGCGCGCGGTATCTGTGCGCGGACGGCTACGAACTCACCGTGAGCTTCTCCGGCGCGCCCGAGCGCGCGCGGGTGGTGCAGGAAGGTTTTGTCACGGTGGAGCTGCCCGGCCGTATCGTCGGCGCTGGCTACCGTTACGCCGACGGCGGCGCCGAACTGCGCGTGCACGGCGCGCAAGTGTCGTGGACGCGCCCAGGCGCGGCTGAGACAACCTGTCGCCGCATCCCGTAGCAGCGTTGCCGCGTGCGCGCGCGACGGGCCTCTGTTAGAAGCGCGTTGAGCCGATCGGCGGGGGAGTTGGGGGACGGCCCCGCGCAGTGAACCGCGCAGTGAACGGAGTGTCACAATGAGGATGAAGTTTGCGGGTGTTGCGCTTGCGGGCGCAATGGCGTTGGCGGCATGTCAGACCACCGGCGCATACGGCGGCGGCGGGTATGGGGCCGGCCGCACGCAATTGTCGCAATGCATGCGCAACGCGCTGATCGGCGCCGGCATCGGCGCTGTGGTCGGCGCCGCGACCGCGCCGCGCGAGAACCGCGTTGAAAACGCCGCCATCGGCGCCGCCGTCGGCGGCGTCGGCACCTATGGCGTGTGCCGCTATCTGTCGGCGCGCGAACAGCAGCGGGTGGAGAACGCCTATTACCAGTCGCTCAACACCGGCCAGGGCGTGAACCAGTCCTGGGAGTCCGATCAGGGCCAGCCGCGAAATCTCACCGTCAATGCGCCGCAGCCGATTTCGGGCCAGCCCGAGTGCCGGCGCGTGACCGCGACGGTGAGCGATCCCCAAAACGGCAATCAGCAATTGCCGCAGGAGACCTTCTGCCGCAACGCCAGCGGCCAATGGGTTCCGGCGTAACGGCGAAGACTTGGCGAAAGGGCCGGCTCGCGCCGGCCCTTTTTGTTTGCGCGGATTGTTCCGATTGCGGGGCGCGCCCCGGCGCCGTTTAATGGATCGGGTCGAGTGGGGGCGTGTCATGCGCGTATTGGCGCTAGCGATTGCCGCGTTGATCGTTTCAGTAGCGGATGCGCATGCGCAGGCGCCGCCGCCGGTCGAGGCTTTCGGCCGATTGCCGATGGTGTCGAGCGCTGAGCTGTCTCCGGACGGAACCAAGGTCGCGCTGGCGCGCTACGAAAACGGTCGCGCGCAGGTGCAGATCGTCGATCTCGATCGCCGCGCCGTGATCTTCTCGGCCGCCGCCGCCGAGCGCGACAACCTGCGCGATGTCGGTTGGGCTGACGATACGCGCGTTTCATTCGTCGCCACACGCGCGGTGCGCCCTGGAGAGGTGTTGCCGCGCAATTACTATTTCCGCGGCGCCCCGCGCCGGGTCGAGTACCAGCGCACCGGCATCATCGATATCGCCGGGCGCAGCATGCAAATTCTTTCGACAAATCCTGAAGAGCCGTGGGCCGACCAGGGTTCGTATCTGATCGCGCCAATCGAGGGCAGCGCCAACATTGCGCTGATGTCGGGCAGGGCGCTGGCGGAAGGCGCAGACAATATGACGCTGTTTCGCGTCGACCTGCGCAACGGGGCGACGCGCGAGTTCACCGTCAACGGCACCAATCGCGACACGCTGCGCTTCCTGATCGGGGCGCGCGGCGATCTCATCGCACGCATCGATAGCGATCGGGCCAGCAATCGCTGGAGCGTCAACGCCTATTTCGGCGACGAGTCGCGGCCGATCCTGCAAGGCGTGTCGGAGACCGGCGCGCCGCCGGCGACGCCGGGGATTTTGCCGGACGGGCGCTTGGCGCTGTTGAGCGAGGATGCGTCCGGCGAATTCTACGTGATCTACGCGGTGAACCGCGCCGACGGCGCGCGCGAACTCTATTTCCAACGCCAGGGCGCCGAGATCGAGGGCGTCATCATCGATCCCTGGTCGCGCATGGTTGTCGGCGCCGAGTGGAGCGAGGTCGAGCGCCGGCAGCACTTTTTCGATCCCGCCTTGCAGGCGATATACGAGCAGGCGCGCGCCGCGCACGGCGACGCCGGCACGCTGCAGGTTCGGTCCTGGTCGCGCGATCGTCGCCGCGTCATCCTCTACCGGGAAAACGGGCTCGACGGCGGGGGCTATTATCTGTTCACGCCCGCCGAAGGGCAGATGATGCTGTTGGGGCGGCTCTATCCCGAGATCGCCAGCGCGCCAGCGGGCGAGCGCCAGGCGCTGACCTACCGCGCCCGTGACGGGGTGCGCATTCCCGCCTATCTCACGCTGCCGCCCGGTGTGGAGCGGCGCAACCTGCCGCTGGTGCTGCTGGTGCATGGCGGCCCCGCCAGCCGCGACAGTTTCGATTTCGACTGGTGGGCCGCGTTTCTGGCCTCGCGCGGCTACGCGGTGCTGCAGCCCAATTTCCGCGGCTCAAGCGGATATGGCGCCACCTGGGAGCGTGCGGGGCTCGGGCAATGGGGCGGGCTGATGCAAACCGATGTCGAGGATGGCGTCGATGCGCTCGCCCAGGCCGGGGTCATCGATACGGCGCGGGTCTGCATCGTGGGCGCATCCTACGGCGGCTATGCAGCGCTCGCCGGCGCCGCGCTGATGCCGGACAAGTATCGCTGCGCGGCCTCCGTCAATGGCGTCGCCGATCTGGTTGAATTCTTGCGCACCAATGCTGCCCGCGGCGGACGCGACAGCATCTCGGCCGACTACTGGCGCTTGTCGATCGGCGACCGCCAGGAAGACCGCGCGCGCATAACGTCGGTGTCGCCGGTCAACCTCGCCGATCGGGTCCAGGCGCCGGTGCTGCTCATCCACGGCAATGAGGACACCGTCGTTCCCATCGAGCAATCGCGGCGTATGCGGGCGCGGCTGCAAGCGGAGGGCAAGGAGGTTCGCTTCGTCGAGCTGCGCGGCGACGACCACTATCTCTCCGACGAGGCGACGCGCACCCAGATGCTGCGCGAACTGGAGACGTTCCTGGCCGCCAATATCGGCCCAGCGCCGCGGCAATAGCGGAGTTCAGCGCTTCATCTGGCGCATCAGCTCGGATTTGCGCGCCTGCAACTCGGCGCCCAGCGCTTTCAAGTCAAGGCCCGCCTTGCGGGCGCGCGCGAACATGCCCCCGCGCTGTTCCTCTTCCTTGACGTGGTGCTTGATCATCTCGCCCAGCACCGTGACCTTAGCGTCCCAGTGGTCGTCGCCGGGCTTGCCGGCTTCGATTTCGGCGATGAGCTTTTTGGCGCCGTCATGCTCGACGTCGGCTTCGTCCATCAGATCGTCTTCGAGTCCGGCTTCACGGCAGGCGGGATAGAAGATTTCCTCTTCGATCTGGGCGTGCACACGCAGCGCCTTGCAGATGTCTGCCGCAAGCTTGCGCTTCTTGGGTGCGCTCGCGGTGGCGCCGAAATCTTCGAACCATGCCTCCACTTGATCGTGGTCAGCTTTCAGCAGCGCGATGGCGTCGGGTGCGGGTTGAGCGGATTTTGCGGTCGGCATCGGGGCGGCTCTCCTGCGGTGGCGCAGGCTGAACCGCTGCTGCGGCGCCTTGTTCCCATCCTTATGCGAGCGCAGCAGCCAGCACGGGATCGCGACCGTTGGCGATGTCGGCGATCGTGGGCTCAAGCCGCAGATCGGGCGCAAGCCCGGCGTCAGGCTTGGGCGTTAGCGGGAACGTGCCGATCAGCGGCAGATCGGCCTCCAGCTGCGAGCCGGGCAAACGCAGGAAGAAGAAGCCCCCACCATTGATGCCGCGCTGATTGCCGCCTGTGGACGCCCCGATCAGACGCCCGAGCCGATTGCTGCGGATGAGGTCGGCGAACTGAAAGGTCGCCGATGAATTGGCCGCGTTGATCAGCACGTTGACCTCGCCGCGGAAGCGGGGGCCTTTCGGTGCGATCACGCCGTCATCGTCGGGACTTGGGGGCAATCGGTAGAACCCGTCGCCGATGGGCTCGGCGTCGGCGCCGAGGGTGCGGAAGCTGTCGTCCCAGGTGTCGAGATAGGGGTTGAGCGCCTCGGGCGTGGTCTGGAAGCGGACCCGGCGTTCGTAGGCCGCCAGCGGCAGGTCGCGATCGATCAGCCGCGCGATGATCTCGTGACCGCAATCGAGGCCGCCCTCATTGCCGCGCAGATCAACGACCAGGCGCGTGATCCCGCGCGCGGCAATCTCTGCGAAGCCCGCATCGAGGAAGCCGCGCCAGTCCCAGGTCGAGTTGTAGAGGGCCCATCCGGGCATGGTCAGCACTGCCGCGCCCGCTTGCGGGAAGGCGAGCGTCCAGGCGGGCGCGTTCTCGTCCTGCGCGGCGGTCGCCATTTGCGCGCGCCGCGCGGCCAGATCGATCGCTGCGACCTCGCTGCGCCAGATGCGCCCATCGGGTGCGCGCACGCGCAGCGCGAAACCATCCCCGGCGTCGGCAAACAGCAGCGGATAATAGATGTCGAAGCTTTCGAAGCGATCCTCGCCGCGCACCTCCAAGAGCGAGCGGCGCTTGTCGTCATTGCCGCCATCGGCGCGGGCGAGCGCCATCAGCTCGCGCAGGATGCGCGCGGCGGGACGGCCGTCGACGCTAAGGATTTCGCTTCCTGGAGAAAGCCGCGCATCGTCGGAAAAGTTGGCCAGCACCACCATGCGCCGGCCGAGCCAGGCGAAGTGGAAGGGCAGGCGGTTGCGGCCTGCGAACAATTCCTCCGCCACCGCGCGGCGTTGGTTGTAGAAATTGGCGTAGGTGTGCCCGCAGCGGACCCCGGCCAAAAAGCGCGACAGCGAAAGATACGCCTCGGCGCGGGTCTGATCGCGCGACCATGCCCCTGCGAGCGCATCGAAGCGCGCATTGATTTCAGCAGGCGACACGTAGCGGTGGAGCCCTGGGTGCAGCGCTTCATAGGCCTCGCGCAGGATGGCGATATCGCCGGCGAGATCGGCCCCGCGCAGCGTAGTCTGCGCCCAAGCCGGGGTCGTGCAGGCCGCTGCTGCGGCCGCGATCAAGTGCCTGCGTGTCCACATCAGCGCCATTCTCCCATCTGCACCCGGTACGGTCAGCCCCATCCGCCAGATCGCTCGACGGCTTGGCCCGGCATGGCTATATCCGCGCGCTCAGCATTCGAGGACGGTTTCAAGATGGCGCAGCCGGCGCAGTACATTTTCACCATGCAGGGCCTCACCAAGGCCTATCCGGGCGGCAAAAAGGTGTTCGAGAACATCTGGCTGTCGTTTTTCCCGGACGCCAAGATCGGCGTCGTCGGCGTCAACGGCTCGGGCAAGTCGACGCTGATGAAGATCATGGCCGGCATGGACAAGGATTTCACCGGCGAAGCCTTCGCGATGGCCGGGACGAAGATGGGCTATCTGGAGCAGGAGCCGCAGCTCGATCCCGCGCTCAATGTGCGCGAAAACGCCGAAGCCTGGTGCGTGGAAAAGCAGCTCGTCACGCGCTTCAACGAAGTGTCGATGGAGGTGGGCGAGAACTATACCGACGCGCTCATGGAAGAGATGACCGCGCTGCAGGAGAAGATCGACGCCGCCGACGCCTGGGACATCGATTCCAAGATCGACATGGCCATGGATGCGCTCCGCTGTCCGCCCGACGATTCTGGCGTGGACCGGCTGTCGGGTGGAGAAAGGAGACGCGTGGCGCTGTGTCGTTTGCTGTTGTCCAATCCCGACATGCTGGTGCTGGACGAACCCAACAACCATTTGGACGCCGAGAG
>CAZNTI010000045.1:0-10234 GCA_964575885.1 uncultured Terricaulis sp. | reverse complement strand
TTATCTGGCGATTGGTGGGCTTCGACAAGCTCAACATCGTCGCTAACCCGAACTGCTCGACCGCACAGCTGGTGGTGGCGCTGAAGCCGCTACACGACCGCGCCACGATCAAGCGCGTGGTGGTGGCGACCTATCAAAGCGTCTCCGGCGCCGGCAAGGAGGCCATGGACGAACTCTGGACCCAGACCAAGAAGCTTTATGTCGCCGACGAAATCGTCCCCGAGCACTTCCCCAAGCAGATCGCCTTCAACGTCATTCCGCACGGCGGCGACTTCATGGAGGACGGCTACACCACAGAAGAGTGGAAGATCGAGGTGGAAACCAAGAAGATCCTCGACCCCAAAATCAAGCTGACCGCTACGAGCGTCCGGGTGCCGGTGTTCGTAGGACACTCCGAGGCGGTCAACATCGAGTTCGAGCACCCCATCGAAGCCGAGGAAGCGCGTGAATTGCTGCGTGAGGCCCCGGGACTTATGGTGATCGACAAGCACGAAGACGGCGGCTACGCAACGCCGATCGATTGCGTCGGCGAGTTCGCCACGTTCGTTTCACGTATCCGCAACGACAAGACGGTGGAGAACGGTCTCTCGCTGTGGGTGGTGAGCGACAACCTGCGCAAGGGCGCCGCGCTCAACGCGGTGCAGATCGCGGAGCTGATGTTGAATCGCCGACTGTTCAGGCGTCTCGCCGCTTAGCTGAAACATGGCGTTGCAAAACGTGCGCTGGGAATAGGCTGCAAATTGCAGCCGCTCTCCTATTTGAGGTGCGGGGGGTGAGCGCTTGAGCCGCACCGTGATCGAACAACCGTCGGACGTGGATAGGCGCACCTCGTGCCGGCGTGCTTCGTCATGAGCGCGTCATTGCCTTTGACCCCAAAAGATGCTGAGCGGCGGGCCGGCATGGCGGCCGCGGCGCTGGCTTATGTTTCGTGGGGTTTTCTGCCGCTTTATCTGAAGCTGCTTGCCTTCGCCGACGTGCGCGAGGTGCTTGCGCAGCGCATTTTATGGTGTGCGCCGGCTGCGCTCATTGCGGTGTTTGCGATGAGCGGCTGGAGGCGAGGGCTGTCTGAAATCGGCGCAGCGCTCAAGCCGCGTATGCTGCTGACCTTGACCGCCTCGGCCGCATTCATTTTCGTCAATTGGGGGCTTTACGTCTGGCTGGTGTTGCAATCGAGAGTGATCGAGGCCTCGCTGGCGTATTTTCTAGCGCCTTTGGTTGCGGTCGCGGTCGGCGTAACCTTCTTTAAGGAGCGCATTTCGCGCCTGCAGATGGTCGCTCTGTCGCTCGCGACGCTTGGCGTGATCGTGCAGGGCGCGGCGCTGGGCGCGCCGCCCTGGATGGCGTTGGCGATCTGCGCGACCTGGTCGGCGTATGCGGTGATCCGCAAGCGCGCCGCGGCACCCGCCGCCACAGGGCTGTTCATTGAAACGCTGGCGCTTGCGCCGGTCGCCGTGGGCTTGCTCTATTGGACTGCGCACACGGCGTCGCTGTCGTTTGGCGCAGATTGGAACGGTTCGCTGCTACTGGCGCTGGCTGGTCCCGCTACGGCGCTGCCGCTGATGGCGTTCGCGTTCGGGGCGCGGCGGGTCAGCTTTGTTTCGCTCGGCCTGTTGCAATTTGTGGCGCCGTCGCTCCAATTCGCGACCGGCCTGGCGTTTGGCGAGCCGTTCACACCGCTGCGGGCGTTGAGTTTCGCATTGATCTGGGCTGGCCTGGGCTTCTTTTCGTGGGACACGCTGCGGCGCGGCGACCCCGCATGAGCAGCATGCTTTATTACGCCATCGGCGATGTCCACGGCGAACGCGCCAAGCTCGAATCACTGCTCGAAGCGATCGCGCGCGACCCTTTGCGCGGCGGCGCCTCGCACCTCTTGGTGTTCCTCGGCGACCTGATCGATCGCGGGCCTGACAGTCGCGGTGTCATGCAGCGCGTGAAGGCGCTCGCCGAGGCGGGTGACGCCATCGTCGTGAAGGGCAACCATGAAGAATTGATGCTGCATGCCTACGACAACCGTGAGTCGATCGGCATCCATCACTGGGCCGTCAACGGCGGCGATGAAACTATTGCCTCCTACAAACGCTTCAACGGCGACCATGATGATTGGCGGGACGCCATCGACAAGGAGCATATCGGCTGGCTTCGTGGGCTGCCGACGATCTGGCGCGACGAGGCGCGTCGACTTGCGTTTGTGCACGGCGGCATCGATCCGAGAACGTTCCCGGATTGCGGCGACGATATCCGTCTGTGGACCCGCTCGCACAAATTCTTCGATCCGGGCCGCTGGCCGCAACGGCCTGAACTTGAAGGCTTGGTGGTCGTGCACGGCCACACCCCAACCAGCACGCTCGAGCCCCATGTCAATCCGCGTCGCATCAACGTCGATACCGGGGCCTGTTTCGGAGGACCGCTGACGGCGGTTGCGTTAGCGCCGGACGCGGGGCCGCGTTTCCTTTTTGGACGCGGCTAGGGCGAGGTCGTCATAGGCACGCATAAAGAGCTTCTATCAGAGCGATCGAGCGCGGATCGCCCATGATATGGTGCGACTGCTTGTTCATGACATAGCCCGCGGAGACGCCGGCTATGGGATCGCCAAAGCCGGCCGAGCCGCCGGCGCCCGAATGCCCGAAAGCTTCTGGATTTGGGCCGTAGAAACGATTGGAATTCCCCATGATCGCGGTTCGCCAGTCGACCGTGAACGGAAGCACCAGATCGTCGCCGCGCCAGCGCTGCGCCGTGAGCTGGGCGAAGGCGGCGCCCGATAGCACCTGCACGCCGCCGATTATGCCCCCGGTTGCATAGGCCTCGTAGAGGCGCGCCACGCCAAGCGCAGTCGCGTGGCCGTTCGCGGAGGGAATTTCGATCTTGCGCCATTGTGCTGAGCCGCGCACGGGCGCAGCCCAAGGCGAGAAGAATGCCGCCTTCCGCGGCGGCGTTATCACGCCGAACTCGCCGGCGCGCGTGGGCTTTTTCATCTCCGCGGCGCGGGCGTGATCGGCTTCCGGCGTGCCGATTTGAAAATCGATGCCGAGAGGAGCGCAGATGTCTTCACGAAGAATCGCTCCGAGCGAACGTCCGGAAACGCGCTGTGCGATCTCACCGGCGATGTAGCCCCAAGTCATGGGATGATAACCGCTGGCGCTGCCGGGGGCCCATAGCGGTTCAAGCTCTGCGATCGCCGCCGCGCAGGCGGGCGGGTCAAGCCAAAGGTCCGGATCGATCCGATTGAGAAAGCCAGGCACGCCGGCCTGATGGGCGAGCGTCTGCGCGACCGTCACCCGGTCCTTGCCGTGCGCGCCGAAGGCGGGCCAAAGTGATGACAGCGGCGCCTCGTAGTCGAGCATGCCGCGGTCAACCAACATCGCCAGAACCAATGCCGACACGCCCTTGGTGGCGGAGTAAACCGGAACGATGGTGTCGCGCGTCCAAGCGCGCGACATCGCGCGATCGGCCCAGCCGCCCCAGATGTCGACGATGACCTCGCCATCGCGCACCGCCGCGAAACCCGCGCCCAGCTCTTCGCGCAGGCCGGCGTCGAAGGCCTCGCGCACGCGCTCAAAGCCTGCCGCGACGTAGCCTTCCGCCATCGTTCAATGCTCCAGCGGCCGCGCGCGCGGCCAGGTTACGGGGTCTTCCAACACCGCTTGCGCCTCGGGTAACAGCAAATCCTCGCTCTCGGCGGCGATGGAACGCACGATGACGTCGTAGGTGGCGCCGGTGGCCCCTTCGAGGGCGATCGCTGCGGGCTCGCCGCGCACCCGCCGGGCCGTGAACAACGCCGTGAGCAGGTCGCCTGTGCCCTTAGGGGCGTGGGGCAAGCGCGCGGTCTCGCAGAACCAGTCTCCGCCGGGCGCTGCGTAGAGATTGCCGAGCCCGAGAGCGGTGCGGATCGAGGAACATAGCAGCGGCTTGCCGAAGCGGCGCGCGGCGTCGCGCGCGTGGGCTAGCGTTTCGATCGATCGGCCGGTGATCAGGCCCAGTTCAAACACATTCGGCGCAAGCCAATCGGCGCGCGGCGCGAGGCCATTGATGACGGCGTCGGCGATGGCTTCCTTCACGAACAACTTGCCGTCATCGCCGAGCACCGGATCGCACACGAACACCGACGCGGCGTTGGCCGCCTTGACACGGTCCACGATATCGAGCGCGACGGCGACCTGCTCGGGATCGCCCAGATATCCGACCAGCACGGCATCGACCTCGCCTAGCCGCTGCTCTGCGGCCAGGCCCTCGAACAGGGATAACAGGGTTTCCGCAGGGATGGGGCCGCCGCCCGGCGGTCCGCGATCGGGCCTGCGCCCTAGGATCGTGCTCGGCAGTTGCCACACCCGCACACCCAGGCGTTCGATCGCGAACGCGGCCACCGAGTTGCCGACGCGTCCGGATGCAACCTGGCTCTGGATCGACAGAACGGTCTTGGGGCGGCTAACGTCGGCCATGCGTGCGCTGATGGTCGCGCGCGTGTGGGTCAAGAGCAAGGGGCTGTTTTGGATGCGTGCACGGCCGCGGCGATCGTGTCTCTACATGCCAGGCGCCAACGCCAAGGCGCTGGAGAAAGCCAAGTCGCTTGCAGCCGACGTGCTGCTGCTCGACCTTGAGGATTCAGTTGCGCCCGACGCCAAGCAGGCGGCGCGCGCGCAAGTCGCAGCGGCGCTCGCCGCAGGCGGCTACGGCCGGCGCGAAGTGATCGTGCGCATCAACGCGCTGTCAACGGCGTGGGGCCGCGACGACCTGGCGGCGGCCGGCGGAGCCAAACCCGACGGGGTGCTTGCGCCGAAGGTCGAAAGCGGGGCCGAGGTGGTTGAACTCGATGACGCCATGACCGAAGCAGGCTTTGCCGACGACGCCACCCTCTGGGTCATGATCGAGACGCCGCGCGCAATCCTAAATTTGCCGGAGATCGCAGCCGCCGCGAAAGCCACGCGGTTGGCGTGCTTCGTCATGGGGACCAATGACCTCGCCAAGGACATGCGCGCGCGCCCGGGCGCAGATCGCGCCCCGTTCTGGGCGGCGCTGTCGCTCGCAGTCACATCGGCGCGCGCCGAGGGGCTGACAGCCATCGATGGCGTTTACAACGATATCGCCGACGCAGCGGGCTTCGAGGCCGAGTGCCGCCAAGGGCTGAGTTTCGGCTTCGACGGCAAGACGCTCATCCATCCATCGCAGATCGAGGCGTGCAACGGCGTGTTCGCTCCCGCCGAGGAAGAATTGGCGCGCGCCCGCGCCGTGATCGCCGCCTTTGCGGCGCCGGAGAACGCCGGCAAGGGTGTCCTTAAAGTCGACGGCCGCATGACCGAGCTGTTGCACCTGGAAGACGCCAAGCGCGTGGTTGCGCTGGCGGCGGCGATCGCCGCGCTCGCTTAGGCTATGCGGTGCGTCATCTCTCGCGAGCTGCGCCCGAGCAGATCGGCGCATGCGCTCTCGATGTCAGGATGTTTGAACACGAAACCAGCCACCCCAGCCGCGCGCGGCAACACGCGCTGACTGTCCAGGAACAGGTGCGCCATGTCGCCCAGCGCTAGCCGCAACGCCCATGCCGGCGCCGAGATCGTCAATAGCGCGCCCCTAGCCTCCGCCATCGCGGCGATGACATCGCCATGGCGCGACTCCTGGGGTGCTACAGCATTGACCGGTCCCGAGATGGAGTCGTCAACGAGCGCAGCCTCGATCAGGCCGAGCGCGTCCTCCTTGTGGATCCAGGCCATCCATTGGCGACCGTCGCCGAACATCGTCGCGACGCCAAACGCCAGCGGCGCAGCCAGCCGCGGCCAGGCGCCGCCGTCGCGGCCGAACACAAGCCCAAAACGCAAGCGGACAACGCGCGCGAAACCCGCGCCCGCATTTACCGCAGCCGCCTCCCAGGCCGCGCACAGGTCAGAGGTGAAGCCGGCGCCGGGCTTGGCGTTTTCCGTTAGCGCGTGGTCGCCGCGGTCTCCGTAGTAGCCAACCGCCGAAGCGTTGATGAGGACGCGCGATTTATGTTCGAGACGCGCCGCCAGCGCACCAATCGCCGCGGCGGCGTCGACGCGGCTGGCCAGCAATTCCCGCCGCCGCTTGTGCGACCAGGGCGCATTGGCGACGCCGGCCCCGGCAAGGTTGACCACGGCGTCGAGGCGAAGAGCGCCCGGCAACTGCGCGAGGTCGCTCACCGCCAACACGCGTCCATCGAAAAGCGCGGTTGCGCGTTTGACGTCGCGGCTGGTGACGATAACCGCGTCGCCGGCGGCCAACAAACGTCGGGTCAGGGCTTCGCCAAGGAAGCCTGTGGCGCCTGTGACGAGAATGGTGCGGCCGCTGGGAAGGGGCGCGGCGTCGCGTGAAGCGGCCCGCGCCTTCCTGGCCAAGGAGAGGGCGGCGATGAAATTGCGCGCCGACCAAATCAGCACCCCGACTGCTGTCAGCGTGAAGAACCACGAGAACATGCCGTGCGCCTCGAACGCGAGCCCCGTGGGGGCTGCCGCCCACGCGGCCCAGACGGGCGCGCCCAACGCCAGAATGGCCCCAAAATTGAGCGCCAGGATCGTGTGCAGCACGCGTTCAAATGGCGGCAGCGTGCGGGTGCGGTCTTCCTCGACGAAATCGGCGAGGGTGATGGCGATTTCGAGCGCAACCACGGCCAGCAACGCCCACGCCCAAAAGCCCTGAGGCGCCAGCCACGCCAGCGTGACCAGGAGCACGCCGTACGACAGCTCGCGCGCGGCGTGCAGCGCAAGCTCGGTGCGAGCGCTGACACGCGCGGGCAGTTTTTCTGTGATCTCGTGGTGCAGCAGGTTGTCCAAGCCGCCAATCAGGATCTGCGCGGTGAGTAGGATCAGGAGCGGCAGCGTCATGCAATGTCTCCGACATCTTGAAGATCGCAATGTTGGCGAAAGGTCAGCCCGAACCAGGGGTGGCGCGCCTCGAGGGTGAAGGCGAACCGCCCGGCGCCGTGATCGTGGTGCTCAACGCGGATGCGGCCGGGCGTCAGCACCAGCGGCAGCGCGAATTCGAAGCCGCCGATGCGCATGCGAAAATCGATGCACTCAAACACCAAGGCCCTGCGGTGCTCAAACACGCGCAGCCGCATGACCAGCGGGCCCGCACGCTCTTCCAGCCACGCGCCGCTCCCCGCGCTCTTGACCGAGCACACGGTTTCCGCGGCATGCGCGAAGGCGTAGCGGCGAACCCAGGCCTCACCGGCGCCGGGCGGCGCGAGCGGGCGTACGCGAATGAACACGTGCGCCGCACCATCGCTCAACGGCAGCGGCCGGCCAAACAGCAGCCCGACAAACGCAAACGCCGTGCCCACGAGCGACGACTCGAACCGACCGACGCCTTCGAAATCGGCGCTCATGGCGCCGCTGAAGCGCTCGGCGACGCGAACTGGCAGGCGCGCCCAGCCCGCCGACCCGACCAGCGCTGCGAGGCCTTTGGGGGCTTGGCGGGTGGGTTCGGCGAGCATCGCCCATTCCTTTCCGTGATTTCTGTAGGAACAGAAACATTAAGACAAAAATCAGCCGCCGACGAACTTCGCAATGCGCGCTCCCAGGGCCATCAACTTGATCAGGGTGGCGCGCGGCAGCGCCTTCACCTGGTCGTACCAAGTGGTGAGCGTTGAGACGAAGCGATGCATGTCCGCTATGCGCTTCCTGACGTCGGCGGGTGTTTCGGGATCATCCTTGCTGGCTTCCGCAGCGTAGGCGAGCATTTCGATGGTGGGATCGAGTTCTCGCTTCTTGCGCCCATCGGCGATCTTGATCAGGACATCCCAGAGATCGCCGTCGGCGGAGAAGAAGTCGCGACGGTCGCCCAATTGATGGCTCCGATGCACGAGATCCCAGTCCTGCAATTCACGAATGCTGGTGGAGACGTTGGAGCGCGCCAGAGACAGCGTCTCGGCGATTTCGTCGGCCGTCAACGGC
This sequence comes from uncultured Terricaulis sp., assembly GCA_964575885.1. Classification (GTDB taxonomy): domain Bacteria; phylum Pseudomonadota; class Alphaproteobacteria; order Caulobacterales; family Aquidulcibacteraceae; genus Vitreimonas. The sequence continues at coordinate 2,336 of CAZNTI010000045.1, read as the reverse complement.
CGGCCGACCAGGTAGAGCAAAGCGTGAATTTGACCCACCGAGCGGTTGACGCCCCAGCTGGCGCCCATCTCGCCCCAATGCAGGACGACCTCGCGCATGACCCGTGACAGTTTCACTGGACGTTCCGTAGTTTCGGTAAAGTCAGAAATAGCAGAAAGAACCGCCGAAGGCAAGGAGTGGGCGCGATGAAATCCAATCCGGGGCGATTTTTCGAGGACTTCCGCATTGGGGAGGAGATCCGCCACGCCACCCCGCGCACGGTGACAGAGGCGGACGCGGCGTTGAACACGGCGCTGACCGGCGCCCGCTACGCGCTTTTCAGCGCGGACAGTTTCGCCCAGGCCTGCGGCTTGCCGCGTGCGCCGCTCGACCCATTGTTCGTGTTCCACGTCGTTTTCGGCAAAAGCGTACCTGACATCTCGCTCAATGCGGTCGCCAATCTGGGCTATGCGGAGGGGCGCTTCGGTACGCCGGTGTTTCCAGGCGACACGCTGTCGTCGAGTTCGCGCGTGATCGGGCTCAAGCAGAACTCCAGCGGCAAGACCGGCATCGTATGGGTGCGCACGACCGGGGTGAATCAGCACGGCCAAGAGGTGCTGAGCTATTGCCGCTGGGTGATGGTGAACAAGCGCGAGCCAGGAGCCGCCGTGCAGGATCATCCTCCGCCGGCGCTGGCGCCGCACATCGGCGGCGAGGCGCTTCTCGCGCCGCCGCAGCTGCGTTTTGGCGCCTACGACTGGGAGCTTGCGGGCTCGCCTCACGGGTTTGACGACTACGCCGTCGGCGAACGCATCGATCACGTCGACGGGATGACGTTGGAGGAGGCCGAACATCAACTCGCCACCAGGCTCTATCAGAACACCGCCAAGGTGCATTTCGACGCACTGGCGCAAACCGGCTCTCGCTTCGGCAAGCGCCTCGTCTACGGCGGCGTCGCGATTTCGCTGGCGCGCGCGCTTGCGTTCAACGGACTCGCCAACGCCGCCTACGTGCTGGCGATCAATTCCGGTCGGCACGTCAATCCTATGTTTGCCGGCGACACGCTCTATGCGTGGTCGGAGGTGCTGGATCGAGCCGAGATCGACGGCATGGGCGCCCTACGGCTGCGCATGGTTGCGGCCAAGAATCGCACCTGCGCCGACTACCCATTAAAAACCGCCGACGGTGGGGACGACCCCACAATAGTGCTCGATTTCGACTACTGGGCGGCGATTCCAAAACGTTGACTTGGAGGCCGCGCTCCCTAATCTCCGACCCGTCGATTTCCGAACCCTACCAGCACGAAGAGGCGTTACATGGCCGGCGGAGTTCGCCCGGAGAACCGACCGCTGTCGCCGCACCTGCAGGTGTGGCGCTGGCACGTGACGATGCTGACCTCGATCTTGCATCGGCTGAGCGGCGTCGGGCTGTACGGAGCGGCGATTGGGATCGCATTCTGGCTGATCGCGGCGGCTGCGGGACCTGAGGCGTACGAAGTCTTCGCGAGCGCGCTTAACTCCTGGCCGGGGCAGGCGGTGATCTATGTTTCGGTCGCGGGCGTCGCCTATCATCTCGCCAACGGTATCCGCCATCTGGTGTTCGACGCCGGCGCTGGGCTCAGTCCCAGCGACGCCGACACCAGCGCCTGGTTCGCCATCCTGTTCGGCCTGGCCGCGCCGATTGGCTTATGGGCGCTTGTGAGCTTTGGAGCCTGATCGATGAAGGCCGCGGACCGCAACATGCAAAGCCCGCTCGCCCGCGTCCGCCGTCACGGCGCCGCCGGCGAGGGCACCGGCCATTTCATCGCTCAGCGCGTGAGCGCCGTCGCGCTTGGTGTGCTCTCGCCATGGTTCGTCGTGAGCGCCGCACTTTCATTTCGCCAAGGCAGTTACGTAGAGGCAATCGACTTCATCGCCCAACCGGTGAACGCGGTCGGGCTGATCCTTCTGGTTGCCGTCGGCATGTACCATATGATGCTGGGCATGCAGGAAGTGATCGTCGACTACATCCAACGCCCGTTCACGAAAATGCTGTTGCTGTTGTTGAACACCCTCGCCCCGCTTGGCTTCGCGGCGGGCGCCATCTACGCCGTTCTGGCGGTGAACTTCGGAGGCTAGCCGTTTGGCCGCTTACACCTGGATTGATCATACCTTCGACGTCGTGGTTGTCGGCGCTGGGGGCTCGGGGCTGCGCAGTGCGCTGGGTTGCGGCCAGGCCGGCCTGAAAACCGCGTGCATCACAAAGGTGTTTCCGACGCGTTCGCACACGGTGGCGGCGCAGGGCGGAATTTCAGCCGCGCTCGGCAACATGGGCGAGGACAAGTGGCAATGGCACATGTTCGACACCGTCAAGGGGTC
>CAZNTI010000044.1:6518-10234 GCA_964575885.1 uncultured Terricaulis sp. | reverse complement strand
ACCGGGAGCAATTGCCGACGCACCAGCAGCGCGCGGGCGGCGGTTTCGTTGGCGGCGTCGACGCCGCCGCGCTTTTGACGCCCGCTTGGATCGATTGCGAGATACTGGTAACGTGGCATGCGCCCCGCCTCACGCCATCGTCGCGCTCGCCGCGCGCAACACGTCGCTCAGCGAAGTGACGCCGGCGGCGGCGCATTTGAGCCCACTGCGCAGCAGCGGGTCGGTGCTTCGGAAAGCGTGCGCCGCCATCTCCTGCTCGCTGGCGCCAGCGTGAATTTGGCGGCGAATCTCATCGTCGATCTGAACGAATTCATAAAGCCCGATGCGACCCACATAGCCCGAGCCGCGACATTGCGGGCAACCCACGCCTTCATAAATGGTCGCGGCGTCAGCCCCCACCGAGCGCAGCAGCTTTTGCTCCTGCGGGCCAGTCACCGCCGGGCGCTTGCAATGCGGGCAGAGCCGGCGCACCAGCCGCTGCGCCACGATCGAGCGCAAGGTCGAGGCCAGCAGATAGGGCTCGACGCCCATGTCGCGCAGGCGGGTAATGGCGGCCACCGCATCGTTGGTGTGCACGGTCGAGAACACCAAATGGCCGGTGAGGCTGGCCTGCACGGCGATCTGGGCGGTCTCGGGATCGCGGATTTCGCCGACCATCACCACGTCGGGGTCCTGGCGCAGGATAGCGCGCAGGCCGGCTGCAAACGTCATGCCGATCTTGGCGTTGACCTGCGTCTGCCCGACGCCGTCGATCGCGTACTCGATGGGATCCTCGACGGTGAGAATATTGCGCGAGCGGTCGTTCAGCAGATTGAGCGCCGCGTAGAGCGTGGTGGTCTTGCCGGAGCCGGTCGGGCCGGTGACCAAGACGATGCCGTTTGGCGTTTCGAGCGAAGCTCTAAAACGCCCCAGCAGGGCGCTATCCATGCCCAGCTGGTCGAGGCTGCGCACGCCCTGCTCCTTATCGAGCAGGCGCATCACCACGCGCTCGCCATAACGCGAAGGCAGCGTCGATACGCGCACGTCGACGCCACGGCCGCCAAGCGACAGCGACATCCGCCCGTCCTGCGGCAAGCGCTTCTCGGCGATGTCGAGCCGCGCCATCACCTTGATCCGCGACACCAACCGCGCCCGCAGCCGCCCCGGCGCCTGCAAAACCTCCCGCAACACTCCGTCGATGCGCAGCCGCACCACCACCGCGTGCTCTGACGGCTCGATATGGATATCGGATGCGCTCTGGCTGATCGCTTCGGAGATGAGCCCGTTGATCAAGCGGATGATCGGCGCGTCGTCCTGGCTGTCGAGCAGGTCGGCGGTGGCGCCGGCGCTGTCGGCGAGCGCGTCGAGATCGGCGTCGAAGGATTCCGCGATCGACCGGGCGGCCTCGCTGCTGACGGCGTAACGCTGTGATAGCGCTTCGTCGAAGGCCTGCGCCGACATCTCTACGACTTCAAACGGCGCCCCCAGCACACGCCGCACTTCCATCAGTGCGATCGGATCGGCGCCGGCGCGCAAGCCTACGCGCCAGGGGGCCTCGCCGCTGAGCAGCACCGCGCCGTTGCCCTTGGCGAACGCATAGTCGAGCCTCGGCCCTTGCGCGGGCAGGCTGTCAGAAGAACCCGTCGGAATAGACGCCATTCGGACGCTCTGCGCTATTGCGCCCCTGGTTGCGGCGCGGGCTCGGCAGCGCCCCGCGCGATTTCATCGGCCAGCTGGCGCGCGACGATAGGATCGAGTTCGCCATTGCGCATGGTGTTGTACTGGCGCTGGGTCACGGAAGCGGCCTGCGCCGCCGTGTTCACGATCGTCGGGCGCAGGAACACCATCAGATTGGTGCGCCGGCGCGAAGTCCCCTCGCTGCGGAACAGCCGGCCCGCCACTGGGATGCGGCGCAGGCCCGGAATGCCTGAATCGGTGCGCTGCACTTCCTCCTGGATCAGGCCGCCAAGCACGATGATCTGGCCTTCATCGACCTGCACCACGGTTTGAATCTCGCGCCGATTGGTGATGAGGTCGGTGGAGTCCGAAATCACCTGCCCGAACACGCTAGAGACTTCCTGGCGAATTTCGAGTCGGATGGCCCCGCCTTCACTGATCTGCGGGCGCACTTCCAACTGCACGCCGACATCTTGGCGTTGCACCGTGCGGAACTGGTTTTCGAAATTGTCGCCCACCGCTTCGCCGGTGGTGATCGGGATTTGCTGACCCACGAGAATGGAGGCTTCTTCGTTGTCGAGCGTCATCACCGACGGCGTCGAGAGCACGTTGGACTCGCGGTCCTCGGCCAGCGCGTTCAGCAGCACGCCGAAGATGCGCCCGTCATCGTCCTGACCGCCCCCGCCGATCAGCAGGCCGCTGGTGTTGATGAGCGAATTAATGGCGAGACGGCGTAACTCTGCGATAGCGTCGCTATCCTCGTCGTCTTCGTCGTCGCTTTGCAGCAGGGTTGCGCCGGTCAACGCCAGCAGATTGGGGGCAGAGCCGCCATAGCTCGTGGAGATGAAGGGCAGCGCGTCTTCGCCGCTGGCCCCGCTCGCCACGTACTGCAGCCCGAGTTCGCGCGCCAGATTGTCCGACACTTCCACGATAATCGCTTCGACCAGCACCTGTTCGCGGCGCACATCGAGCGAACGCACCACGGCGGCCAGCGCCTCCTGGGTTTCGGGATCGGCGTTGATGATCAGCGAATTGGTGGCCCGGTGGTGGGCGATGTTGGCGCGCCGGTTGGCGCTGGCGGCCGCGTTCTCGCCAGTGGCGGCGCTCATCGAGCTCGCCATCTGCTGCAGGATCGGCACCACCTCTTCGGCGACTGCATAGCGCAGCGGGATGACCTGAATGGCGGCCTGGAAATCGGCGCGCTGATCCAGATCCTCGATCAGCGGCGCGATCTGGTCGAGCATGCGCGAGTCGCCGCGCAGCACCAGCACGTTGCTGCTCGCCACCGGTACCGCCTGCACCATGGAGCGGCCCTCTTCGCCAACCGCGGTGGCGAGGTTCTGGGCCACGCGCGCCATTTCTACCGCGGAGGTGTTGCGCAACTGCAGCGAGCGCATCGAGGCCGTGTCGCGATCGAGGCGGTTGACGATTTCGCGCACGCGCGACAGCGTCGAGCCGAAATCGACCACAACGAGCGAGTTGCCGCGGCGGTTGACCGTCGCCTGGCCGCGCTCGGAGAGCACCGGCCGGATCGCATTCGCCACCGATTCCGCATCGGCAAAGCGCAGCGAGAACACTTGCGAGACGTAGGTGTTTTCGGTGTTCTGGCCATCGTTGGACGCGTATGGCTCGCGCGCGGCGACATCGGCCGGCACGATCCGATAAGCGCCGCCCGCGGACGGCACCGCGACGAACCCATTTACGCGCAGCGTCGACATGAACACGTCCATGAGCTCGCGCTCGGACATCGATTGCTGCGCCAGCACCGTCACCCGGCCGTTCACGCGCGGATCGACGATGAAGGTGCGCCCGGTGGCGTTGGACACATCCTCGATGAAAGCGCGAATATCGACTTCACGCATCGTCACCGAGCCGCTCGCACCCGGTTGCGCCGGCTGCTGCTCTTGCGCGCGGGCCACCGGCGATAGCAGCGCCGCACCCGCAAGCCCAGCAAGCAGCGCGCGCGCCGAACGGCTGAGCATGGTCATGTGCGGACGCTGGCGTCGACGGAGACGTTGAAGCGGGCGCCGTCGCGTTCAACCACCAGCGTGAGCGCACCC
>CAZNTI010000044.1:0-6508 GCA_964575885.1 uncultured Terricaulis sp. | reverse complement strand
CGATGAGATCGTCGGGCCCGGCGCCGTTAACGGACACAATGAGATCGCCTGCGTGCAGACCAAGCGCCTCGGCCCCCTCCGGCGCGGCGCCAGTGAGTCGCCAGCCCAGCGGCCGGCCATCGCGGATTTCGACATTGGCGAGCGTTGCGGCGAACCAAGCGCGGTCGGCTTCGCTGAACCCGGTCGCGACCGGCGCGGCGGCGCTAGCGGGCGCTTCCGGCGCGATCGTAAACAGCGACGCCGGCTGTTCCACTGCTTCGCCTGCAGGTGCGGCGACATGCTGGAACGGCGTCGCTTCGTCGTCGGACGCCACCAGCGGCGCAGCAGCTTCGGCCGCCGGCGCGGTTTCAATCAGCGGCGGCGCATCCTGCGCCGGCTCCAGCCCCATCATCGCGCGCGCGAACGAGAAGGTCTCGGGCGCCGACATCTCCAAGCGCCGCTGCCCGCCGGAATAGGCGAGCAGAACGTACCCGTCCTCGACATCGGCGAGCGTGACGCCGTCGGCAATTTCCTGGCCCACGATGAAAGCGCGCTGCTCGCCGCCGCTCAGCGTGAACATCGCGCCGCTGCGCGCATCGTCGGTCGACATGCGGATGCCGTCGAGTTCAATGCTGGCCAACAACGCCGCCACCGCGTGCGAGCCGGCGCCTAGGGCATCGGCGTCCGGCGCGAATGGCGAGCGCACCTCGACAGTTTCGAGCCGCGGCGCAGCCCCCTCTTCACCGACGGCGCCCACCGCGCTTGCATTGGTTGGGGTCAATAAGGTCCAGCCGGCTTGAGCGCAGCCCATGGCCAGCGCCGCGAGCAGCAGCGCCTCGACACTGGGGCGCAGCGCGTTGGCGGCGCGCTCGCTCAGCGGCGAGCCTCCGCGAACGAGCTTGATAGCTTCGAAACTGCCCATGCCCCACCTCTTGAACTCAAGGTTCTGGTTCTTGTTACGAGCGCTCGCCCGCCAATCTCTTGATCTTATACCCAGTCGTCTCGACCCCAACAACGCTGCAATCGCGCTTCTTTGCAGCCTTGGGGACGCTGGCGGCAAAGCGGGGAAATCAGGCCACATGCGCCTAAAACGGAACGCTCAGTGGCGGGTTTGCAGCCCGCCCGAGCGCCTGAAACACCCCAACGGCGCGTGCGTGCCCGGCGCAGCCACTTCGGCACGCTCGCGTCCGGCGCGAAACGCCGGACGCCGAGCGAACGGCGCGCACTGACGATGTCGTCGGCGCGCGCCGCCCGGAGTTAGAACCGCGTGGTCAGGCTGGCCGAGAACGACCGCCCGCGATCGTAGGTGTTCACGTCGAAATCGCCGTCGCCGCCGGTGTCCTGGTACTCCCGGTGTTCGGTGTCCAGGAGGTTGCGGCCGGCCAGACCGAACGTGAAGCCGCGATCGCCGAGGCTAAAGTCGCGACGCCACACCAGATCGACGTTGATGCCGGGATCTTCGACGATGTCCGGCAAGCCGCCGGCAGCGCCGAAGCCGCGCTGCAGGATGCGTTCGTCGACCCAGCCCACCAGGAGCGTGAGCTGGGTGGAAGCGTCTTCAAGGCCAAGCTGGAGGTTGAAGATGTTCTCCGGCGTGCCCTGCAATTGCGAGCCATCGATGCCGAACACGTCGGCCGGAGTGGGAACCCCGGTCAGCGGGTTGATGATGGTGTCTCCCGCATCGGCCTGCACCTCTGACTCGGTGTAGGTGTAGTTGGTCGAGAAGAGCACGCTGGGCGACACGAAGCCCGGAACTGCGATCGGGGAGTCGAACCGCACGCGATATTCGAATTCGGCCCCCTGCACCGTGGCCCGCGGCGCATTGATGAAGCGCACCAGGTAGTTGAACGTGCTGGGCTCGGTCACGACCTCTTCGATCGGGTTCTCGATCTCCTTGTAGAAGACACTGCCCGTAATGAATTGGTTGTTGCCGAGATAATACTCCAAGCGCGCGTCGTAGTTGACCAGCTCGCTGTCGATCAGGAACGGGTTGCCGCGATAGTTGCGGTCGGTTTCCGGATCGGAGTACGGCGAAAGCGCCAGTTCGCGGAATTGCGGCCGCGCGATGGTCTGCGAATAGCCGAGCCGGAACTGCATATCCTCGGTGAGGTTCCAGGTCAGCGTCGCCGCCGGCAGAACGTACTCGTTCTCGAGCGGCTCCGCTGCGGGCGTGGACGCCGCGCCGTAGCGGTTGAAGGTGCGCACTTCCTGCGTCGCTTGCTCGTAGCGCGCCCCGACCGCCGCGCGCAGCGCTGACGTGAACTCGAGATCGGCCCCCGCGTACACCGCGTCCACGGTGAGTTCGCCGACATAAGCGTCATCGGGACCGGTCAGTTCGAAGAGTTCGAACCGCAGCGGATCGATGTTGTCTGGGGAGAACAGGTAGTCGACGCGCGCACGCGCGACGTCGTCCGGCAACGCCCCGCCGCCGCCGAATACGAAGGTCAGCGCCTCGTACTCGCGATCCGTGCTCGAATGCGCGTAACCGGCCGTCAGCACCAGCTCGCGGTCGCCACCTACCGGGATCGTGTAGGCCGCATCGATGCCGCCGCCCAACACTTCGTCGGTCAGGAACGAGAACCGCGTCTGGTTGTCGTTGGCGCGCCCGTAGTACGGCCCCAGATCATCGACCAGGAAGTTGACGAAGCGCTCGTAGGGAGCGTCGCGTTCCGAACGGGCCTGCGAGATGCGCCAATCGAGGTCGAGGGCGCCGAAGCGGTGCTCGCCGGCAAGCTGCAGCATCGCCAACTCACGCTCGAACCAGCCGGTCGACTCGCGATAACCGATCTGATTGCCCGGCAGGTTGAAGTCGAAGCCGATGACTTGCTGGGCTTCCTTGGTGCTGCTGTGCACGTAAAGGCCGGTCAGCGACACTTCGTTCTGACCCCAGCCGAGGCTGGCGCTGCCGATGGTGTTGGTGGTCACGTCCCAGGTCGTGGTGACGCTGTCCTTGCTTTCGCCAACCGTAAACAACCCGGCCTGGAAGGAGCCGATGCCGCGCTGGGCGCGCTCAGTTGACCAATCGCTGCTATAGCCGGCAACGCCAACCAGGCCGATGGTGAACTGACCACGCTCGAACGACGTGCCGCCGCTCAACTCGACGTCGCCGTTGGCCCAGATGTCTTGCTGTTCCTGGATCACGGTGAGCGGCGAGTTTACGAAGCTCTCGCCAATGGCTTCCAGATCGTCGACCGAGAAGTTGACGTCCGAAATCAGCGCGTTTTGGCCGATGGCGTTGGCGAGCGGCGCAGGGATGTCGCGCAGGCCGTCGTCGAAGCCCAGCCAATCGGTGTCGCCGCCGTTGTAGATGAGGCCTCTGCGGGCAGTGGTCTCATCATTGATGCTGGCTCCGACCTTGAGCGACAGAAAGGGATCGCGGGGCACGCGGACGGTGCGCAGGTCGATCACGCCGCCGCCGAACTCGCCGGGGAAGTTTGGCGAGAAGGTCTTCTGGATGGTGGCGCCATCCAGAATGTTGGACGGAAACAGATCGAGCGGCACGGTGCGGCGCAGCGGCTCAGGGCTCGGCAACGGCGAGCCATTGAGAAGCGCCGAAGAATAGCGATCGCCAAGGCCGCGGACGAACACGAACCGGTCGGAGACGACACTGAGGCCGGTCAGGCGCGTCAGCGCCTCAGCCGCAGTGGAATCGCCGGTGCGCGCGAGGTCTTCGGCGGAGAGGATGGTGATGACTTCCGAAGTTTCCCGCATCGGTTGGGGAATATTGCCGCGAACGACAATCTCCTCACCCTCGTCTTCGGGGAATTCTTCTTCGGCGGCCGGCGGAACTTGGTCCGCCTGTTGCGCCATCGCCAACGAGGGCGCGAACAGCACCGTCGTCACCAACAGCACGTGGTGCAAGGATTTAGAGAACGGTTTCATCGGACAAGACCTGTCTTGAGCCAGAAGTTATTGGGCGGCGGCGTTGCTGCCGCCGCCCAACCACAATGCGAGTGCTAGCAGGGCGTTGCCGCTTCGAGGCCGCAGCTCCAGCCCGCCCACCAGCGATCGGTCGAGTTCTGCACCGCGCCGATATAGGTCAGCGGCAGGAAGAACGAGCCGAACGTGGTTTGCGGGTTCACCGCGGTGCGGCCGTTTTCGGTCGCGCCGTTGATGAACACGCTGGTCAGCGTGTCTGGAACAGCCGTCGAGTTGTTGGCGCCCGCGTTGATATTGGTCGTCGCTGGCGCGCCGTACGGCCCGCTGCAATCGAACAAGATCGAGTTGAACGTCGGGGCGTCAGCACCCGAGCCCGCAGAAGCGTTGTCCAAGCAGGTCACGGAACCCACGACCACGCCGTTCACGAGATCGCCCGACGCGCCGGTGTTCTGGATGATGTTGATCGTACGCGCACCCACGAACGTGAAGTTCGCGACCCGCGGACGCGAGCGCAACAAGGGCGCCGTGGCGGACCCGGTTGCGTTGCTGGCCTCAACGATCCGGTCGCCGCCAGTCGAGCGTTGCACGACGATGGCGCGCTGGATGTTGCCGACATAACCCGCATCGTAGTCGATCGAGTCGTCGTCATTACCCGTGAGCACCAGGTTGCGCACGTTGACCGTGCCGCCGAAGAACTCGACGCCATCGTCCGCGTTGTTGTGCACCTGGATGTTGGCCACGTCCGTGCCGCTACCGACGCCGCCGAACGTGATCCCGTTCAGTTCGTTGCCGGCGGTGCCCGGAAGCGGGAAGCCCGCAAACTTCACCCGTACGAAGTTCAGACGCCCGCTGCTGTCGCCGGGTGCGTCGCCGCCATAAAGAGACGGGGTGCCGGAGACACCTTCGATCTCTTGCTGGCAGGACACCGAGCCGGCGGCCACTGCGGTGTTGCAATTGCCGGTAGGCGCACGGCCGAGAATGACCAGGCCGCCCCACTCGCCGATGGCGTTCGCCGGGTCAGCTTGCGAGTTGGTGATGTCATTCAGCGACGTCATCGTGACCGGAGAGCCCACGGTGCCGTTGGCGAAGATTTGCGAGCCGCGGCTGATGAGCAGGAAGTCCGCACCCGAGGCGCCATAAAGTGTGACGCCCGCGTCGATGGTGAGGATCGCCGGATCGCCGCCAGTGCCGGCGCCGCCAACATCGGTGCCGATGTTAACGCGTCCGCTCAGGCGGTAGATGTTGCCGCGCGCGAGGCGCAGGTCGTTGTTGTAGGTGCCCGAGAGCGTGCACTGGCGTTGGCCGCCGAACGATCCTTCCACGGTGCCGGTCGGGCACGGCGGAGCGTCGAACAGACGGAAGGTCCAGCCCGCCGCCCAGTTGTTGGCTTCGGTCTCGGTCGGCGAGAAGGCGCCGATGTAGAGCGCTGCGTCGAACGAGGCGTCGACGGTGGTCGGGTTGACCGCGGTGCGGGTAGCTTCGGTCGGGCCCGGGAACACGCCCGCGAGCGTGTTGGGGACCGTGGTCGAGTTGTTCGTACCCGCGTTGATGTTGGTGGTGGCCGCAGCGCCATAGGGGCCGGAGCAGTTGAACAGGATCGACCGGAAGGTAGGAGCGTCAGCGCCGGTGCCCGCCGTATCGTTGTTCAAGCAGGTGGTGGAGCCCACGACCACGCCGTTCACCAGATCGCCGGACGCGCCGGTGTTCTGAATGATGTTGGTCGTGCGCGTGCCGATGAAGGTGAAGTTCGAAATCGCCGGACGCGAACGCAGCAGCGGCGCGATGGCCGAACCGGTCGCGTTGCTGGCCTCGATAACACGGTCGCCCCGCGCTTCGTTTACGCCCGTGGTTGTCGGGTCGTCGCCGCGCTGACGGATCAGCACGTACTGCAGATTGCCGACCCAGCCCGCATCGTAGTCGAGCGAGTCGTCATCGTTGCCGGTCAGAACCACGTACTTCGCGTTCACGGTGCCGCCGAAGAACTCGATGCCGTCGTCAGCGTTATTATGCACCTGGACGTAGTTGACGTCGGTTTCGCTGCCGACGCCGCCGAACGTGATGCCGTTCAGTTCGTTGCCGGCGGTGCCCGGGAGCGGGAAGCCCGCGAACAGCACGCGCACGTAACGGAGCGAGCCGCTGCGATCATTGGCGAGGGCGCCGCCGTAGAGCGCGGGCGAGCCCGACACGCCTTCGATTTCTTGTTCGCAGGTCACCGTGCCCGCGGCGACGCCAGTGTTGCAATTGCCGATCGGCGCGCGGCCGAGAATCACCAGACCGCCCCACTGACCAAAATCGTTCAGTTCGTTGACGGTGTTGGCGAGATCGGTTTGGCTGGTGAAAGTGATCGGATTGGTTTGCGTGCCTTCGGCCACCAGTTGCGAGCCGCGATTGATGACCAGATAGTCAGCGCCGCTGGCGCCAAATACGGTCACGCCAGGCTCGACTGTCAGAGTCGCGCGCTGACCGCCAGGACGGTTGCCGTCGCCGCCGATGTCGGCGCCCACGTCAACTCGCCCGTTGAGGCGGTAGGCGACGCCCGGAACGTTCGGGATCGTACGGTTTGAGAGGATCGCGCCCGCGATTTCGCAAATGGTGACGCCATTCACCGCCGTCAGCGTGTTGAAGCCGGTCGGGCAAACCCCGCCGCCCC
>CAZNTI010000043.1:0-10241 GCA_964575885.1 uncultured Terricaulis sp. | reverse complement strand
CAGCGCGCGCGCCTCAGCGTTGACGCTTGCGCGCGCGGCGAGATCGAGCGGCGCAGACGCCAGCAGGGTTGCGACCGCAGCGTCCTCGTCGGCATATTTCAGCGCGTCGAGCGCGTCCCAATCGATGGGTTCCGGGGCTTTCAGATCAGCGGCAGGGCTCATGGGCAGCCCCTTTGCGCCGCCGCGCGCGCCCATGCAAGCGGCCCCCCGCCCCCCTCCCCTTGCGCTCGGGCTCCCCCCGTGATCAGAACCGGCGCCGTGAGCACCGAAGACGCCCAGGCCCCCGGAACCGCGGCGGCCGCAATCCCCGGCGACACCCCGGAGGCGGCCATCCTCCCCAGCCGCATCCTGCTGGTCACCGATGCCTGGGAGCCGCAGGTCAATGGCGTGGTGCGCACACTGTCCAGCACCATGCGTGAATTGAAGGCCATGGGCTGCGAGATCGAGGTGATCTCGCCCGCAGATTATCCCAACACGGTGCCGCTGATCACGTATTCCGAGATTCGCCTAGCGCTGGGCGCCCGCGACGACGTCGAGGATCGTTTCCTCGCCTTTGCGCCCGACGCTGTGCACATCGCCACCGAGGGCACGCTCGGTTGGGACGCCCGCCACGTGTGCCTGAAACACAAGTTTCCGTTTACGACCAGCTACCATACCCAGTTTCCCGAATACGTGACCGCGCGCTTCTGGTGGATCCCGCTCTGGGCCGGCTACCGATACATGCACGCCTTCCACGACAAGTCCGGCCGCGTCATGGTGGCGACGCCCACGATGATGGAGCGGCTGCGGCTGCAGGGCTTCCGCAACATCGCGCTTTGGAGCCGCGGCGTAGACGTGGAGCAATTCCACCCCTCCAAGCGCGGCGTCGACGGCGGCGTCTACCAGGGGCTGGCGGGCCCGATCTTCGCCTATGTCGGGCGCGTGTCGGTGGAGAAGAACATCGAGGCATTCCTGAAGCTCGACCTTCCCGGAACCAAGGTGGTGGTCGGCGGCGGCCCGGCGCTCGATGATTTGAAGGCGAACCATCCGGAGGCGGTGTTCACCGGCCCCAAGTTCGGCGACGAACTGGCGCGCCATTACGCCGACGCCGACGTGTTCGTGTTCCCGAGCCTCACCGACACCTTCGGGCTGGTGATCCTGGAAGCCGCCGCCGCCGGTACTCCGGTGGCGGGGTTCGTAGCGCCCGGGCCCAAGGACATCCTCCCCGGCACCGGCGCTGGCGCAATCGATCACGACCTGAAGAAAGCCTGCCTGGAAGCGCTCAAGTGCGATCGCGCCGCCGCGCGCGCCCTGGCGGAGCGCTATTCCTGGCGCGCCTGCGCCGAAGAGTTCAGGCGCAACCTCGAACCCCTGCCCAAGGAAGGAAAGCGCCGTTTCTGGCGCAAGCTCGCCGACCTGCGCGCCCGCGCCCGCGAACGCCGCCGGCTCAAACGCGAAGAGAAGCAGGCGGCCAAGGCCGCCGCCCGCCAGCCCTGAAGCCGTCCCGCCTTCCCCCGTTCCCAAAAACGCGTAACATCTTGTACGGGACCGATGGGGGGCAGGCCGATGGCGCCGATTGCATCAGACTCGATTTGGGATTTCGCGGGCGCGTTGCTTGCGCTGATCTCGCTCGTGGTGGCGGTGAGCGTGTTCGTGACGAATTCAATCAATTCGCGAAACTTCGAACGCCGCCAGCATACCGTGCAGCGCCTCTCCAAGTATCATGAAGAAGGCCCGGTGCGCGCGGCGCTCACGGCCGGGTATCACTGGCAGCGCACGGGCCGCCGGATCGACGACTGCAAGGTCGATGAAGAGACACATTGTACAGCTCTGGTCATGCTCGACTTCCTGGACTCGGTCGCGGGCGCGGCGCTGCGCGGCGACCTTGATCTCGATCAGGTTGTCGAAGGCGCCGGCGGATCGATGGTGGCGAACTACGATATTCTCGAGGGCTACATCCGCGCGGAGCGCGAACGATCGGGCCGCCCGCGCCTGTACAAGCGGCTGGAGCAATTCGTCGCACGCTATCGCAATTCCAAGCTCATTCACTGAGCCGGGCGCGCTCTACCACTTGATACTTTTGCGCAGCCGGTAACGCAGCCAGATCGCCATGCCGTTCATCAGCAAAGTGATGGCCAGCAAAACCAGCCCGGCCGCCGCCGCGTTCTGGCGGAACTCGGCCTCGGGGCGCGATGTCCAGTTGAACATCTGGATCGGCAGCACTGTGAATTCCTCGTTGAGCCAGTGCGAGGGCAGCCACGAACTCGAGGCGCGCGCCAGTGTCGCGGTGGTTGACACGATGCTGCCGGCGGGAGCGTCGACGCTCTCGCCCGCCGCCACCGCGATCTCCTCACCGCTGGGCAACTCGATCTCGCCGCCACGCTCCAAACGGACCGTCACAACCTCATCGGGATCCGCGGCGGCGCCGTACTCATCGAGTTGGCCCACCGTGTAGGACACCGGCTCGCCCGGCAGTTCAATAGGCAGGAACGCCACGAAGGTCAGTCCCCCGATCAGGATCAGCGGCGCAGTCTCGCCGATCGCCCGCGACAGGCCGATGATGACGCCGGTTGCGATCCCTGGCATGGCGTAGGGCAGGGTGTGATCCTGCGTCGCGCGCCAGCGCGTGGCGCCGAGCGCCAGCGCTGCTTGGCGAATGTCGCGCGGCACCCCGCGCACGGCCTCGCGCGTCGCCACGATCACGATGGGCAAGATCAAGAGCGCCAGCGTCATGCCGGCGGTCAGCACGGTTTCGCCCAGCTGCAGGCCCTGCACGAACAGGCCGAGCGCCAGCAAGCCGAACAGGATCGAGGGCACGCCGGCCAGATTGTTGATGGCGATCTCGATGGCGCTGGTCAGCCAGGACTTGCGCGCGAATTCCTCGAGGTGGAGTCCGGCCAGGATGCCGAGCGGGATGGCGATCACTGCCGTCGTCAGAATGATGAACAGCGAGCCGACCCAAGACGAAAAGATGCCGGAGCGCGCCGGGTCCGAAGACGGAAACCTCAACAAGAAGTCCCAGCTCAGCCGCGCGCCGCCGTCATGCGACAATTGCCAGACGAGCGCCACCAGCGTGCCAAGGCCGATCAGCGTGGCCAGGATGCCCCAGACCACAAAAGCGTTGTCCTTGAACCGCCGCAGCGCCAAGCCCGGGGGACGCGCGGCGATTTCGGAGCGTTCGGCGGCCGGCATCAATAGATCTCCCTGAACCGGCGCTGCAGCGCAAAGGCCGCGAAATTGAACACTAGCGTCAGCACCAGCAGCGCAAGCCCCGCCGCGAAGATGCTTTGATACTCAAGCGATCCGTAGGGCAGATCGCCCAGCGCCACCTGCGCGATAAAGGCGGTGACCGTGGCGCCCTGTTGCGTCGGCGCGGTGACGATCTGCGGCTGCTGACCACCGGCGATTGCGACAATCATGGTTTCGCCGACCGCGCGCGACATGCCGAGAATAACAGCGCCGATGATCCCGGAAACGGCCGCCGGAAAGACGACGCGGAACGAGGTCTCGAGCCGCGTTGTGCCCATCGCAAGGGAGCCGTCGCGTAGGCTCTGCGGCACCGCCCGCAGCGCGTCCTCCGACAGCGAGGCGATATAGGGCACGATCATCAAACCCATGACGATGCCCGCGGACAGGAGATTGAAGCCCGGCAAGCCGGGGATGAGCCTCTGCAGCAGCGGGGTCATCAGCAGCAGCGCAAAATAGCCGTAGACGACGGTCGGTACGCCCGCGAGCAGCTCGAGCACCGGCTTGATGATCTCTCGGGCCCGCGCGCCAGCAAACTCCGACAAATAGATCGCCACGAACAGCCCCAGGGGCACCGCCACCGACAGCGCCACCAGCGTCGACATGAACGTCCCGCTCAACAGCGGCGCAATACCGTAGTGAGCGTCCTGAAAAAGCGGCGTCCACTGCGTGTCGGTGAGGAAATCGAGCGGTGACACCTGCGCGAAGAAATGCGCCGACTCGCTCAGCACCACTAGCAGGATGCCCGCCACCACCGCGATCGCCAGCGCCGCGGCGACGAACAGCAGGCCCTCGATCACACGCTCAGCCACGCGTGGGCGCCGGAATGTGAAATCGCGTTGCACAGTAAGACGCCCCCCCCCGCGCTTGCTACTCGCCCTGCACGGCGCCCACCAACGGCCGCGCAAGCACTTCCTCGATGTTTGCGCCGATGTCTTGCTCGCCGCCGAAGGCGGTGCCCGCCGCGCGCTCAGTCAAACGCTGCTGATAAACTTCGTAGGCGCTGGCCGGCAGGCCGATATAGCCCACGTTGGGCGCGATGGCGGCGGCGTTCTCCACGTAATAGCGCGCAAAGCGCATCACCGCGGGGCGGCGCAGCATCTCGGCGTTGAAGTATACAAACAGCGGCCGCGACAGCGGGTAAGCGCCGCTTGCCACCGTTTCTGCGCTGGGCGTGACCGGGCCTTGCCCGGCGTCGATCGCCAGCGCTTTCAAACGCTCGCGATTCTGTTCGAAGTAGGCGATGCCGAAATAGCCCATGGCGCCGGCATTGTTCACCACGCCCAACACCGTAACGTTGTCATCCTCGGTCGGCGTGTAATCGGTGCGCGACGCCTTGGCTTCGCCATTCACGGCCTCCGTGAAGAAATCGAAGGTGCCCGACGCGGTGCCGGCCCCGAACAATTGCAACGGCTGGTCCTGCCAGGCGGCGTTCGCCTGCCGCCAATTCATGATCTGGCCGACCGCCGCCGGTTCCCAGATGCGGCGCAGCTCCTGCATGGTGATCGACGACACCGGGTTGGACGGGTTCACCACGACGGTGATGCCGTCAAAAGCAATCGGCACTTCGACATATTGAATGCCGGCCTCGGCGCAGAGCTGCATTTCCTCGGCGAGAATCGGACGCGAAGCGCCCTGCACTTCGGTTTCGCCGCGGCAGAAGCGGCGGAAGCCGCCGCCAGTGCCGCTCTCGCCGACCGAAACCCGCACCTGGCCGCGGTTTTCTTCCATGAATGCTTCCGCCGCCGCTTCCGAAAGCGGAAATACTGTGGAAGACCCATCGACGCGCACGGTCTGCGCGCTGGCGCGCTCAGCTTGGCCGCCGCACGCGGCCAGCGCCGCCAGAGCAGCGATCACGCCAGCCGCCGTCAGCGCCCGAAAAGCAGACTGCTTCAAATCCATCTCCCCTTAAATATCTCCGCTTCATAACGCACCGGCCAAGAAACTAACGTGGAAGTTTTGTGACAGGTCTTTAGCCTGCGCGCCTGCGCCCAAGGCCACGGATAACACTCGGAATCGCGATGATCCACACGATCGTGCCCACCGTGCTGCTGGCGGCTTTGTTGAGCATCGCCACCTTTGTCGACATTCGCACCATGCGCATTCCCGATGCGCTCAACGCCGCGCTTGTGGCGAGCGGGCTTGCGGTCACCTGGCTGCTCGGAAAGCCGCTGCTCGCGGCGCTCGTCGGCGCGGCCGTGGGCTACCTCGCGCTATTCCTCCTCAACTGGGCGTATCGGCGCGCGCGCGGACGCGACGGGCTTGGTTTGGGGGACGCCAAATTGCTGGCGGGCGCCGGCGCGTGGCTCGGCTGGATGGGGCTGCCCTTCGTGGTGCTGATCGCCTCGGCGCTTGGCTTGGCCTGGGTCGCCGGCGCACGCGTAGCCGGCCGGCGGCTGCAGGCGCACGACGCGCTCGCGTTCGGCCCGTTTATTTGCGCTGGAACCTTCGTGGTCTGGCTGGTGCAGACGTTTCGCTGAACTCAGGCGCCGCAGCCAATCAGCCCGCCCACCGGCACGATCGTCTGCCAGCCTTCGCTGTCCTCGACCCGGATCACGCCGCGCTCAAGGGCGGCCCCATCAGAGAGCCGGCGCGATTCATCGAAACTGACGGCGACTTCAAGCGTCAGCCGGTCGTCGCTGAAAGTCTGGGTTTCGAAATGCCCGAATTGCGATGCGCCGGAGGCCCCGGTGCGACGCAGCACGCGATCGCGTCCACGCAAGCGCACACGCGCTTCGGCGGGATTTGCAAAAGCGGCCAAGACCAACACCGGCTGTTCGCCGCTGCGCGCCCACAAAAACATGCCGCAGGCGCCGAGCGGCAAAGGCTGACGTTCGATCGGATCAAACCTGAACTCGCCAGCGGTGAGCGCCGGGCGCGCCGGACCGGCGTTGCGAGCCTGATTGCTGCGCCCAGCCGGAGTACAGCCGGCGGCGACCAGCGCAGCCGCCAGGCAAAGCGTCCGCGCAATGCTCATGGAAACCATCTCGTGTCCTCCCCATAGCCCAGCGAGCCGTCGGCGGCGCTGCGATTGAAGCCCGCCGCCAACAACGCCTCCACAGTGGCCGGTTGCTGCGTCAGCACCGCGGCGCGCCACGTCGCCGCGCCGTCGCCTTTCAGCATGATGCGCACATCGACGCGCTCGCCCTGCTCGTTTGCGCCGGTCAGGAGAATGCGGGCATCGGCGCCGTCGCAGCTGGCATCCCCGGCGAGGGCTGGCCCGGGCCAGCCCAACGCCTGGCCGCCACGCTGCAGCACGTCGGACTCGATGCGACCAAGCGCGCGCGTACACACACCGTCTTCGAACAGAATGTCGAGGCCGTTGATCCGGGTTTCGCCGGCGAGCCGGCCGCGCTGCGCCAGCGCCAGCCCGTCCAGCCGCAGGTTCTGAACCGCCAGCCGCCGATCGCCATGCCAATTGCCTAGCAAGGTCAGCGTGCCCTCGATGTCGCCGTCGCTGAACTGCACCGGCACGATCGCTTTGCCCTGCACTATGTCGAGCAGCGCCAGCCGCCACGTCGCCGTCGCCGCCGCATAGCTGCCGAGCCGCACGCCTGAGAGCCGCGCCCGCCAGATCGTGCCCTCGGCGCGATCGTAGCTGAGTTGACCGGGGCGCTGCGGCACAAACACCGCCGCCGGCGCCCACGCTACGGCGAACACCACCAGCGCCAGGACGAAAACGATGACGTGCCAGAGCCGGATCTTCATGGAGAGGCGCTCACTTCAAATTCGGCCGCTACAAGCTCGCTGTCGTTGACGCGCGCAATCGAGCTGCGTGCGACATAAGCGCCGCTGCGCCCGACAGCTGCAATCCAGCGATAAACTAGCACCGAATCCGCCGGTTCGAACACGATCCGCACCCGCTCCGGTCCCGACGCCTCAACCCGCGAAGCGGTGAGACCCGCCGCCTGCGCCGCGCTCAGAACCCGCCCGCGCAGGGTTTCGTCGCCGGCGGGGACGGCCGGCGCATCTCTAGCCGCTGCGGCCAGTTGCGCAACCTGGGTTTCTACTTGCCGCGCCGAGGCCAGCCGCGCCGCAGCCTCGGCGCGAAAACTCGACGCTCCAAAATACGCCCACGCCGGCAGAAGGACCAGCAAGCCGAGAACGGCGGCGATCTGAATGAGACGCTGCTCGCGCTGCGTACGCGCGCGCCACCAGGCCGCGATCTGATCCATCATGGCGCCGCCACCGTGAGTTCGACGACGTAGCGGCCCCCGCGCGGCTGCTGGTCGCGCGCTGCGACCTCCACATTCTGCCCGCGCAGTAGCATCGCGAAGTTTTCGAGCGCCGCAGGCTCAGGCGCCGACACCACCAGCCGCACCTCGCGCCCCGGCCCCTGATGGCTGACCTCGTCAAGCCGCGCCAACGGCTGCTGCCGCAGCGCGCCGAGCACCGGCTCCGACACGACGATCACCGGATGGTGCTGCGATTGCTGCATCGCGTTGGCGAGCGCTGCGACCTGTGCACGCAGATTGACGATGCGGCGCACGTCGGGACGTGCGGCGCGGAAATCGCGCTCAGCCGCCTCCAGAATTTGCTTGGCGGCCTGATCGTCACGCCAACCGGCGATCGCCAACGATCCGACTTGCAGCATCACCGCCGCTACCAGCAGCAGCGCTGCGAAGCGCCACAGCTTGAACGGCTCGCGGTCGCGTCCGGCCGGGGCAAACGGACCCTGCCGCAGGTTGGGCGCGTAGGACGGGGCAGCGGCGGCGGCGCGCGCCAACGTCGCCAGCGGATCCGGCAGCGGCGCCTGCTCAAGCTCGCGCCCCACGCCGCGCGCAAATGCGCGCGCATCGCCGCCTTCGACCACGATGCGCGCATGTTGCGCCCCCACCTCCTGCAGCCAGCGCGCCACAAGCGTCGGAGCGATGTCGGGTTCGATGGAAAAGCCGCCGAAGCGGCCCCCGGCGACGATGGTGCGCGCGTCGGTCGCCGCGATCACCACTTCGCCCTCGGCGGTGGGCCAAATCGTACAGTCGAGCACCACAACGTGCGGATCGGCGCCCAGCGCTTTGGCGCGCGCGAGCCATTGTGTGAGCCGCTCGCCGGAGATGGCCGCGGTCAGACGGGCGCCGTCTTTGTCCTGTTGGGCGCCGACGGCGTAGTGCGTGTCGCCGCCGGTGAGCGTGGCGCCGAACATCATCTCCGCGCCGGCGCGCGCCTGGGCGTCGGAGCGCGCCGGCAATTCCAGGCGCTTCAGCCGCGCATCAGCGCCGGGCAACACTAAGACGGTGCGCGCCGGCGCAGCCGCCGGCGGGCGCGCATCGTCAACCATGCCGCTGTTTCTCAAATCACCGTTCGCGTCGACCAGCGCCCACGCCATTGGCGCGAACGGCGCATCGCCACCTATCAGCACCAGCACATCGCTCAAAGGCTGCGCTCCGAAGTGCCCGCGCCGAAAACCCGGCGCACCACCGTGGCGTCGCCCGCGGGGCCGACTTCCAGCAAGGCCGCCACACTGTCGCGCCCGCGGTCGCGTTCGACCTGCGCGACCAGGACGTAATATCGGGTTTGCGTCGAGAACTGGGCGCGCCCCGATTCGTTGATCTCAAAGCCGCTGAGCCGCGGATGCCGCAGGAACTCGTCGATGCTCTCCCAGCCTCCGCGCGGCCGGTCGGCGATGACCGACGCCGCCACCTGGGGATTGAGGTCGCTGATCGCCATGGCCAGCAGCGCCGCCTGCGGCGGGCGCAGCGTGTTGGGATTGATCTGATTGGGCGCGGTGGTCGGGCGCACGCAGATATAAGGCGCGAGCAGCCCGATCGTTTCAGGCGTAAACCCGCGCACACGCTCCAACTCGCTGAGATCGGCGATCAAGCTGTTTGCTGCGCGATAGCCGCTGGCGCCGAACGCTGCGTCTTCGGCCCCACCGCCAAGCGCCTGGCTGTCGCTATCGATCCAGTCAACGAGGGCGCCCGTCAAACCCACTTGCTCGGCGCGCACACCGGCGACGTCCAGCAGCCGCGAAAACTGCACCATGCCAAGCGCGCTGACACTGCGCTCGCCGCTGTCGTCGGTGACCACGACGCTGTTGAGGTTGAAGCAATTGCCGCCGTCATACAGCGCCACTTGCAGCACCCCGTCGTCGAGCGGAAACGTCAGCGGCCGCGCCTGCCAATCGCTTTCGTCGATGCCGGCCTGGTCGCCGCGCTGGTTGAGATCCGCTAGGCGCGCGCGCGCGAAGGCTTCCGCACCCATCAGATAAAGCCAAGTCTGCTCCATGCGCACCAGATTGGTGGTCCGGCGCACGCTCATATTGGCGGCATCGACCACCAGCACCGCTAACGTCGACATTACCGCGAGCATGGTGAGCACGGTGACCAGCGCGGCGCCGCGATCGCGGCGCGACTCTGTCGAGGCCCCGCTCATGCGCCCAACCCCACCAGCGCTTCGATCCGCATCTCGCCATAGCGCTGCGATCGAAACACCAGCGCCACCGCACGCGGCGGCGCCGAGCCGGCGCTCCCCATCAGCCATTGATCGCGCCAAGTGACGCCATCGAAGAACTCGAACCGCGGTTCGCCGGCGTCAATGACGACAATGCGCTGTGACATCACGGTATCGGGGCCGGCATCGAGTTGCTCACGCGAGCGGCGCACGATGGCCCCCTCGATGAACGCGTACTCTACCAGCGCCAAACGGGTGCGCGCGCCGCGCTCGGGATCGGGCTCGCCGGCAGCGCGAACGAAGGACAGCGCCATATCGGCGTCGCCGCCGATGAAGCGCGGGCGGATCGTGCCGTCGGCCTCGCGCACCTCGCGCGCGACGAACTGCGCCAGATCGGCCGACAACAGCGCGCGCACGTTCTGGGCCTCGCGCAGCGCTGTCTGTGCGCGGCCGACGCGCTCCTGCGTGTCGATGCTTTGCATCAGCATCAGCACCGAACCGCTGGCGATCAGGCTGAACACGAACAGCGACACGATCGCCTCGACCAAGGTGAAGCCGGCGTCGCGACGCGGGCGCGGCGCGCTCATGGCCCAGCCGCCGAAGCGGGCGGCGAAGCCGGCGCGCCG
>CAZNTI010000042.1:0-10404 GCA_964575885.1 uncultured Terricaulis sp. | reverse complement strand
GTCGACCTCGACAGCGATCCGACGAAACTCATTGAAATCGTATCCATCGGCAAACAATTGCTGATGACGCGCGGCGCGCTGACGACGTTCTCTATCGCCAATGACGTCGCCAAATACTTCGCCATCATCCCGGCCATGTTCGCTGTGCTGTACCCGGGGCTTGGCCTGCTCAACGTCATGGGCCTTTCCAGCCCGCAGAGCGCGATCCTGTCGGCGATCATCTTCAACGCCGTCATTATTCCGCTGCTGATACCGCTGGCGCTGAAGGGCGTGGCGTGGCGGCCCGCACCCGCAGGCCAGCTCTTGGCGCGCAACCTCTCCATCTACGGACTTGGCGGCCTGATTGCACCGTTCGTCGGCATCAAGCTGATCGATGTCGTGATTTCTTCCATTGGACTTATCTAGGGACCAAGCACCATGTTCACCCGATCGATCGCGATAATTTCGGCCGCCGCTGCGGCGCTGCTCGCTCCGATGGCGCACGCCGACGGACCCTCCGTGAGCTATAATGCTGGCGTCTACAGCGACTATGTTTTTCGCGGCGTCAGTCAGACCGAGGAGGACCCAGCTTTACAGGTGGGTGCGGACCTCGCTTCGGGCCATCTCTACGCCGGCGCATGGGCCTCCAACGTCTCGTACACCGGCGATCCCGACACCAATGCGGAGATCGATCTCTATGGCGGCATCCGTCCAACCCTGGGCGACTGGACCTTCGACATCGGCGCCATCGCCTATCTCTACACAAACCAGCCGGACGGCGCCGATTATTCCTATACCGAGGCCAAGCTCGGCGTATCGCGCCGCTTCGGCCCGGAAGAGCGTCCAGTCACGGTCGGCCTCACCACTTTTTATTCGCCGGATTTTTTCGGCGCCGCTGAAGATGAAGCGACCTACGTCGTCGCCGACCTTGGCTGGCGCGCGGCGGAGCGCGTGACGTTGGGAGCCCAAGTCGGTCGTCAGTGGGTGTCGAGCGATTTCGACTATACGCATTGGAGCGTTGGCGGCGCTTACGCCGTCACTGATGCTGTGAGCGTCGATCTCAGATATCACGATACCGATGAACACACGTTTGGCGAAGTCTATCGTGAGCGCTTCGTCGCCGGCTTGCGCGCGAATTTCTAAGAGGACGCCATGACCGCCTTACGACCCGCACTCGTTCTTTTCATCCTGTTCACGCTGCTGCTCGGCCTTGCCTATCCCCTGGCCATGACCGCGATCGGGCAGACGCTGTTCCCGCACGCCGCCCATGGCTCCTCCGTCGTACGCGACGGACGTGTCGTCGGCTCGACGCTGATCGGGCAAAGCTTCACCCGCGACGACTATTTCTGGGGTCGTCCTTCTGCCGCCGGAAGCGGCTATGATGCGCGCGCCTCGAGCGGCGCCAATCTCGGCCCAACCGCGCAGGCCCTCGCGGACCGCGTTCGCGCCGAAGCGGCGCGCTACGGCGTGGCGGCGCGCGACATTCCGGTTGACCTCCTGACCACATCTGGTTCGGGCCTGGATCCGCACATCTCGCCCGCCGCGGCCCACTTCCAGGTCCAGCGCGTCGCGGAGGCGCGTCGCCTGCCGGTGGAGACCGTCCGCCGTCTTGTCCAAGCGCACACCGTGCAGCCTGTCGGGGGCATACTTGGCGAAGCGCACGTGAACGTGCTTGAACTCAACCTCGCGCTCGATGAATTATCCGTGCGCGAGGGCGCTTCATGACCGATCCTGATGAACGCCGGCCGTCGCCCGAGGCGCTGCTGGCGCGGGCCCAAGCCGAGGCGCATGGCAAACTGAAAATCTATCTGGGTGCGGCCCCAGGCGTCGGCAAAACCTTCGAGATGCTGTCCGATGCACGCAAGAAGATGGCGGACGGCTTCGATATCGTCGCTGGCGTCGTGGAAACCCATGGACGCAAGGAAACCCTCGCGCTGTGCGACGGCATTGAACGACTTCCGAAGCACAAGCTCGGCTATCGCGGCCAGGAGCTTGAAGAAATGGACCTCGACGCGCTGCTCGCGCGCAAGCCGCAGATCGCATTGGTGGACGAACTCGCACACACCAATGTCGAGGGCTCGCGTCATCCGAAGCGCTGGATGGATGTCGAGGAATTGCTCGCGGCGGGCATCGACGTCTGGACCACGCTCAATATCCAGCATTTGGAAAGTTTGAACGACATCGTGGCGCGCATCACCCGCGTGCGGGTCCGCGAAACCGTTCCCGACGCCTTAATCGAGCGCGCCGACGACATCGAATTGATCGACCTCACCCCTGAAGAGCTGATCCAGCGCCTCAAGGAAGGCAAAGTCTATGCGCCCGACCAGGCGCAGCGCGCGATCCGCAACTATTTCGCGCCCGGCAATCTCTCGGCCCTGCGCGAACTCGCCATGCGGCGCGCCGCCGATCGCATCGATCAACAGGTGCGCGGCCTTCGCCGGGCCCAGGGCGAAAGCGCGCCGTGGGCGGCTGGCGATCGCATACTTGTGTGCGTCGATGACCGGCCTGACGCTGCTGAAGTGGTGCGCCACGCCAAGCGCATCGCCGATCGCGCCAAGGCGCAGTGGATCGCCGCCTATGTTCAGACCGAGCGCTACGCCCGCCTTTCAGAGACTGAGCGCGGGCGCATCTCCGATACGCTGCGCCTGGCCACGCGGCTCGGGGCCGACACGGCCACACTTCCCGGCGACCACGTAGCTGAAACCATACTGGCCTACGCGCGCGAACAGAACATCACCCAGATCGTCGTCGGCAAAGCCAAGCGGCCGCTGCTGTTCGAAGCGATCTTCGGCTCGGTGGTGCGCGAACTGATCGACCGGGCCGAAACCATCGCCATCTATGTCGTGCCCGAAGAAGGCGAAGGCGCGAAGAAGCGTCGCTTCGTTAGCCCAATTCCCAAGCCCGCTATCAGCTTGAACGGGGCGCTCGAAAGCCTCGCGCTCACGGCCGCCGCGACCGGCGCAGCCTTCCCACTGGACAGGTACATCGGGGTTTCCAACCTCACGCTGGTCTTCTTGGCGGCGGTGCTGGTTAGCGCCTTGGCGCGCGGCCTGTGGGCGGGCTTGCTCACCGGCATCCTCTGCGCCCTTGCCTATAACTGGTTTTACACTGAGCCGCGCTACACCTTCACCGTCGCTGATCCTGAGAATGTGCTCGCCATCATCGCGTTCTCGGGCGTCGCCATTTTGGTCTCCTTTCTTGCCTCGCGTGCGCGCGAGCAGACGTACGCGGCGCGCGCAGAAGCGCGCACATCGCGCGAGTTGTTCGGTCTCGCCAAGGGGCTCGCCAGCGTTGCCTCGGAGGATGAGGTCGCACAAACTCTGGCGGCTTACACGGCACGGGCCTTCGACGCCGAATGCGCGGTGTTCGCACGCCAGGGCGTCGACGATGTGCGGCTCGCTGGCTGCGCGCCGGCGGCGGTGGCGATCGCTGAAGCCGACATGGCCGCGGCGCGTTGGACTGCGGCCAAAGGCCAACCTGCGGGACGCGGCGCCGACACATTGCCAGGCGCGCGCTGGCTGTTTGTGCCCATGCGGACGTCGCGGCTGTTCTCAGGCGTGCTTGCGGTCGCGCGCGCTGAAACGTTATCGCCTGCAGAGCGCCGTCGCCTCGACGCCATGGCCGATCAGGCTGCGACAGCGCTGGAGCGCGCCCACCTCGCTCGCGCTTATGAGGAAGGCCGCGTCGAGATGGAAGCTGAACGCCTTCGCACGACTATGCTCGCCTCGCTCTCGCATGACCTCAAAACGCCGATTGCGGGCATTCTCGGGGCCGCATCGAGCTTGCGCGCCTATGCCGACAAGCATGACGACGCGACACGCACCGAGCTTCTCGGCGGCATCGAGGCTGAAGCGGAACGCATGCAGCGCTATGTGGTGAAATTGCTCGACATGACGAGACTGCAGAGCGGCGGGGTCAAACCAAAGGTCGAGCCGCTTGACGCAGCCGATGTGGTCGCCGCCGTTCTCAAGCGCGCCGAGCCGCTCGCGGAGGGGATATGGATCTATGGTGACGTCTCGCCGGGATTGCCCCTTCTGAAAGCGGATGGGACTCTTCTGCATCAGACGCTGTTCAATCTGGTCGAGAACGCGATCGTTCATGGCGCGCGCCATGCTGATGGCGGTGAAGTTCGCCTCTCGGCGCGCATGGCTAATGGCGGGATCGTCTTCACGGTGACGGACAATGGCCCAGGCCTGCCCGCTGGCGCCGAATCCCGCATCTTCGAGCGTTTCTTTCGCGGCGATCGCAATCCGACCAGCGGCACTGGTTTAGGACTCGCCATTGTAAAGGGTTTCACCGAACTCATGGGCGCCAAGATCGAAGCCCATAACCAGCGCGGCCGGGCTGGGGCGGTCTTTACGCTTGCCTTTCCCGAATCCGCCACTGCATGAATCCGGAGCATGCCGCCGAGCCGCCTCAAAGCCCTGGTCGTCGATGACGAGAAAGCGATCCGCCGCTTTCTCAGATCGACGCTGATCGCCGAAGACTTCGAAGTCTTTGAAGCCGAGACGTTGGCTGAGGCGCGTGCTTTGGGTGAAAGCACAAAGGCAGATTTGGTCGTCCTTGATCTGGGCCTCCCCGACGGCGACGGCAGCGACCTGATACGCGCGCTTGCCGCCATCAGCCGGCCAGCAATCCTTGTGCTCTCTGCGCTCGATGAAGAAGCGCGCAAGGTCCAAGCACTGGACCTCGGCGCTGATGATTTCGTGACCAAGCCCTTCGGGGTCGCCGAATTCATGGCGCGCGTGCGCGCAGCGCTTCGTCACCGCGTCCAGATGCAGGGCGGGCCCGCCATCTATGATGACGGCCGCCTCATCGTAGATCTGGGCAAAAGGATCGTGCGTGTCGAGGGCCGGGATCCCAAGCTCACGCCCCGGGAGTACGGCTTGCTGCATCAGCTCGTTCTGCATGCAGGCAAGGTGCTGACGCATCGCCAATTGCTGCAATCGGCGTGGCCTGAGGATCAAGGGGCCGATGTGCAGGCGCTGCGCGTGCACATGCGTCACCTACGCCAGAAGATCGAACCTGATCCGGAGACGCCGACGCTCTGCGTCACTGAGCCGGGCGTCGGCTATCGCTTCCAGGGCGTCATGCCACAATAGGTTTTGTCGCTTTTACCTATCGTCGGGCGGGGCGGACTAATTTTATTGAGACGGCGCTACGTCCGGGCAAACGCCAACAAGGGCATGATATTGCCTGTATCGGCCTCCCAATAGCGCGCGTCATCGAGCGCCTGGCGGAGCGCGACTTCGATGGTCCATTGATCGACGCCGAGATTGCGGGCGCCCGTTATAGCCTGTCAGCTCGCAGCAAGCTCTCTGGCTATACCCTTATCGATGGTCCCTGGGGCTTCGGCATGTTCGGCAGCCGGATTCTTGTGCTCACGCACGAAGGCGCGGCGAATGACGACGAAGGCTCGAAAACAACACCGTCGATAGACGGCGACGGCTAGATTGTGATCAGTGAGACGAACATTGGCGATAGGTGACGAGGGTTACAGATCACTTTTCGAGATAGTCCGCGAATGTTCGCGATAGATGGTGAGACCCCTTACTCCCACTCGATTGTTTCGGGAAAGGTTATCGCGCTGTTTCTAAGCACTTTTTCGTAAGACGGAAAACAAACCACCGACATTTCCTCCGTCGCGCATTTCCGCTTGCCGGCGAATGTTGGCGGGCGACGGCGAAGATTAGCCCGGAGCCAATATCAAACGACGCGGAAGACGTGAACCAGCATGGAAAAGGTCACGGTGGACTGGACCGTAATCGCCAGCGTGCGCGGCCAGTTGAAGGCGATGAGTTCGGCGATGACGGCCTCGTCCTTGCCCGATTTTTCCAAGCGATTATGGCGTGGAATCTGCAGCCACACCGTCACCAGCAGGCCGACCATGCCGCAGGCGATGTTCACGGCGTGCATCCAGCCGGGTAAGTTCGGCCCGTAGATGGCCAACGCGATCGGCAGCATGAAGCTCGCAAAACCCGGAAGAATGATCGGCAGCGGGATGCGCGCGACGTAGAATCCGTGATAGGCGGCGTAGTCGGCCGAGTCCACGCGCGCGAACAACGGATAGACGACGATCTGGCAAAACCAGATCTGCCCAAGCACCCAGAAAATGAGCGCCGCCCAGGCCAGCAGAAAGAGTTGTGACGGTTCCACAATCTGTTCCTCACGTCGATTTAAGAAGAACTCAGGTTCGCATCACGTCGGTCGCGCGCGCATCAAATAGTGACCGCCGGCGCTCTCGATCAGCTCGCACGCCCAGCCGCTTTCGCGCGCAATTCGCGACAGAGTTTCGTAATCGACCTGCAAGACCGTGAATGGCGCGCCGCTGCGGCCCTTGTACTCAAAGCGCAGGTCAAGTTCGCCGAAATAGCGTCCCGCGGACTCTTTGCGCGCGAGTTCCGCCCGCCGCTCCGCGCTCGCGCCGACACGAAGATCGAAAGAATCCGCAAGCATTTGGCCGCCCGGCGCGAGCAAACGGCGCATCTTGTCCAGGAAACGCGGCAGATCGGCGAGGCGGCCGACCTTGTCGAGGCCGTTGCAGAGGTTGATGATCGTGTCGAACGGGCCACCGTCGAAATCGTAGAGGTCAACCGCTTCCACTTTTCGTACACCGCGCTCGCGCATAACCGCCACGCATTCGGCCGACACATCGATCGCCGTTATATCGAAGCCTCGATATTGAAGCTCAAGCGTGTGCAGGCCGGCGCCGGCCCCGACATCCAGTACGCGCCCGACACAAAGATCGAGCGCACACGATTCAAGCTGATCGATGCTTTCTCTTAGCCAGAACGAGGCCGGCACATCGTCACGGGCGCCATCCTGATGCACGATCAGGGTCGCGGTTGCATTGCCGCGAAAGCAGTCGAGCAATGCCGCGCCGTGGGGATTGTATGCGTCCTGCATCCTATGTGCTCTCCATTAGCTGCGTTCGCCGCGGGCGAGCGCGGCCGATTGTTGAAGGCTGACGCCATCGACCAGCGGGTCAGCATGGCGATGCGCCAACAACCACTCGGCGCCGTCGCGGCGATAGACCAACGTCACGCGCAGCGCCCAATCCTGCGCGGGTAGGCCGCCAACCTCGACATGGGATCGTTCGATCAGCGCCAACACCACCATGTCGGAGGAGCCATAGGCTTGAACCACTTCTTGGCGAAGCGTGCCGTTGCGGAAAAAGCGACCCATGCGCTCGATGCGTTCAGGCGTGTACTCCGCGGCGCGCGATGGCGTACCGCCGAAAGGCGACATTAGCGTAAAATCATCGGTGTAGCTGATTAGTGAACGATAGGCGTCGATATCGCCGCGCATCAGCGCCGCATTGGATGCAGCGGATCGCTGCACAAGTTCTGCGACGTCTGCGTCTATGCCGGGGCCGGTCGAACCAGCCGTGGCGCACGCGCTTCCTAAGGATGCAAGGCCAGCGGCGGCGAGAATGGAGCGTCGTGACTTGGGCATGCGATCTGTCCGTTATGGTCGTTGCGAAACGGCTCCGCGCCATCGCTTCGAGAACCGAGATCGCAGCTTTGCCTTGCTGAAGCCAATGACATGCTTTCAGCGATATGCTGAATCCCACTAACCGCGTGACCCAAACATTAACGCCAGTTCGAAGCGCCGAGCCTGCCAAAGACCATGCCCTGCTGCGGGCCGCGGCTATCGTACTGCGCACGCGCACTCGAAATAGCTGCGTGATTTGCGAACGCCCAGGCGCCGAGCACCCTCACGCACTCTCCCAATGAGCGGCCCAGCTCCGTGAGTTCATAATCCGTCCGCATTGGGACGGTTGGGGTCACGGTGCGTTTGACCAATCCGTCGCGTTCAAGGGCGCGCAAGGTCAGCGTCAACATCCGCTTCGAAATGCCGGGCATCTCTCGGCTGATCTCGGAAAAGCGCATCGGCTTGTCCCACAACCTGCCAACTACCACCAGCGTCCATTTCTCTCCGACACGCTGAAACAGTTCCGTTGCTGGACGACATTCTTCGGTAACATGCAGGGGACCAGCGATCATTTTAGTGCCTCCTTGAAGGGCGAATGGGCCACGATGTACGCCGCGGTGAAAATTTCAGCCAATGGAGAGCAATCCTTGAATGTAATCGTGATCGGCGCCGCGCGAGGAGTTGGGCGTCAGCTCGTCGACCGCGCACTCTTGGCGGGTCATTGCGTGACCGCGGGCGTCCGGACCCCGGCGAGCATAAGTGTCCACCATGAAAGACTCCGTGTTTTGACGTGTGACGCTTTGGACAGGCAATCCGTCTGCGACGCAATTGCCGGCCATGACGTTGTGTTCTGCACGCTTGGAGAAAAGACGAGAGGCCCGACAACGCTTTACTCAACGGCGGCGCGCAACGTTGTAGATGGCATGCAAGTCCATAACGTCCCTCGCCTTGTCTTCCTCTCGAACTTCGGCGTTCTCGACGAGCGCGCGAATGACGCCCGAGGCGCGCTTGTGTTGCTGTTGGCTCGGGCGTTCCTTCGGCACACGTTGCGGGATCATCGGCGGGCGCTCCAGGAGATCAGCTTGGGCGCACCGCAATGGATTGCGGTGCGCCCGATGCCGCTCACGGATGGACCGTACACAGGGCGATATCGCGTGACTGCGGCGGGCCTGCCACCCAGAGCGAGAACGATCTCGCGAGCGGATGTGGCCGACTTCATGCTGCGGCAAGCGACGGAGGATGACTATCTCCGCGCGGCGCCGGCGATCGCCTATTGAACAATGCACGCTTAATCATCGCCGTCGCCCTCAAGGTTTTTCTTCAAAGTCTCTAGCAACACAATCCAGACCTGCTCCATGATGCGGCGATAATCTTCGGACGGCAGATTTTCCTGCGCTACCTGGAGCAGACTTGCGCCACACTCGTCCGTGATTTGATAAGTAATGCGCACGCCGCCAGCGGCGCCATGCTCTGTCGGATGGTTGGAGCTTGTATATGTGTAGCCCAACGCTCGATCCGGATCGAAGCACTCTATCACGCCGCGATCGAAAAACGCCTCGCCGTTGGCGACGCCGTGAAGCTCGTATCGCCCGCCTACGAGGGGGTCTATGACCGCGCGCTCGATTGGAAAATGTCGCACCACTTCTCGGGGATTGGTCAGCGCCTCGAAAAGGACAGCAGCCGGTCGCCGAATAAGTATTGCCGCCCGCAAAGCCACTGCGTTCATCTTTGATCTCGCACGTCACCGACCTTGCGGTCGTCGTAGCCATTCCAACATGATGCATACACTGATATGATTTCAGCGACATGCTGAACAAGATTGATCTATCCCGCACCGACCTCAACCTGCTGGTCCTGTTCGAGGCCGTGATGCAAGAGGGCCATGTGGGGCGGACGGCCGCGCGCCTGCATCTGTCCGCCTCGGCGGTCAGCCACGGCCTAGGCCGGCTGCGCCGGCTCTTGAACGATCCACTGTTCGTGAGAACCCCAAAGGGCGTGGTCCCAACTGCGCGCGCGTTGGAACTGGCTACACCAATCGCGGAGGTGCTGGCGGGCGCACGGCGCGTTGTTTCCACCGCCGCACCCTTCGATCCCGCCACATCGACGCGCCGCTTCACCATTGGCGCGCCCGATGGCGTCTCTGCAGTCTTTCTGCCGGAGCTTCTCGCCAAGCTTCAACAAGACGCGCCGGGCGTCGACATCAGCACACGCCAATTGCTTCCGGCCGCCGGAGAAACGTCGCCTCAACGTGCTTGGAGTTTTGCGTTTGCAGACCTGGAGGCGCGCGCCATGGATATCGCAATTCTCCCCTCCGAAGATACTCCGGTGCGCTTTGAGAAGCGCACCCTTTATGAAGAGGATTTCGTCATCGCGATGCGCGCGGGCCACCTGTTCGCGCGCAAGCCAAGCGTGCCGACGTTCTGCAAGGCGCAGCACCTGGTCGTCTCGCTCACCGGCGATCCGCGCGGCTTTGTCGATCAGGCGCTCGAACAGCAAGGCTTGTCGAGACGGATCGCGCTCACCGTTCCCAATTTCATGTTCGCGCTCGCGGTCGTAGCTGAAACTGATCTGATCGCGGCGCTGCCAAGGCGGTTCGTCGCCATGCATGCGCAGCGCTTTGGGGTGATCAGCGTGAATTCGCCGCTGTCACTGCCGCGATTCGGGATGAACGCCGTCGCGTCGAAAGCCGCACTCATGGACGCGGGGCTAGCATGGATGTTTGGCCTGCTCGCCGTGGCGCCAAACACATCCCGGCCTAAGCGGAAGCGCCGGTTTTAGCGTCCGGCATGAGCAGAGGCCTTCGCGGGCGAGCGTCGCCATAGGCTGAAAAACTGTCATGTGTGCATATAGCCGGCTTGCACTGCCTCTCACGGCCTGACTTCGAGCACCATGTTAAACGCCGTCTCAGCCGCTCTGCGCACGCGGGTAAAGCCGCCGGCTTTGAGAACGCTGGTAAGTCGGCTTTGCCCAGCTTGCGCGCCCAGCCCCAAC
>CAZNTI010000041.1:0-10416 GCA_964575885.1 uncultured Terricaulis sp. | reverse complement strand
GCGCCGATGAACAGCTCGATCTGCTTGCATGCGCGCACGCGTTCGAAATCGACCAGTTCCTCCAGCACCTCCTTCAGCGGATTGATGTTGAGGGGGTTGAAGTCGTAGGGGGACGCGAAGCGCGTGGCGATATCGGCCCACAGCGCCATGTAGCTCTGCTGCACCCAACCCGGCTTGAACGCGTTCAAAAAAGCCATCATCGGCGTGCGGCGATAGGGGTTGGCGTGGCCGGCCGCCGCGACCCCTTCCCAGAACGCCCGCAGCCGGGCCCGAGCCCCCGCGGCGCCGC
Organism: uncultured Terricaulis sp.; assembly: GCA_964575885.1. Lineage (GTDB taxonomy): Bacteria > Pseudomonadota > Alphaproteobacteria > Caulobacterales > Aquidulcibacteraceae > Vitreimonas. The sequence continues at coordinate 10,127 of CAZNTI010000041.1, read as the reverse complement.
CCGCGTGGAAACCGTCCGCCAGCACCACCGCACACATCGCCCCAGCCGACGATCCCGAGATCGCGGCGATCTCCAGACGCTCGTCTTCCAGCATGCGGTCGAGTGCGCCCCAGGTGTAGGCGCCCAGCGCGCCGCCGCCTTGAAGCGCAAGCGAGATCGGCTTGCGGTGGGATGACCTGCTCGGCATTGTGGGAAAACCTCTCGCGGGGCGCGGACGCATGCTCAATCATATCTATCGGAAGCTGCCGGCCGGCACAGCCGCCTGCTTCACTTCCGAACACTTGTTGGGGCCGGTGGCGGCGGAGCGCATCGAGGATCCCGCGGTCGCCGCTTTTCTATTCAACCCCGAAACCACCGCATTTCGCGCCATCGCTGATGGCGCTTCCATCGTCCTCGGGCGCCGCGGCGCCGGCAAGAGCGCGCTGATCAAGACCTTCCTCTCGCCCAAGCTGGTGCGCGAACACATCGCGGCGCACTTTCCCGACTCCCCGTCCGCCCGCGCCGTCGAGCACACCGACACCGACCTGAACGAGACCAATCATATCGCGATCTGGGTTTCGGCGCCGTTCGAGATGGCCGAAGTCGACCGCATCGTGAGGGCCACCAAATTCTACACCGTCGAGATGTGCGCAGAGGCGTGGACGACGCGGCTTTGGCTCAACGTCGTCAAGCGCTTCATCGAGGACGACAAGGCCAGGCGCATCCTGCCCGCCAGGCTGCGCGACGTCTATAAGAGCCTGTCCGACCTGGGCAACCCCGAAGGCATCGGCCCGCTCAAGGTCTCGCATGTCCCCAAGCTCATCGCCAGGGTTCAAGCCAACAAGGCGTCCCTGATCGAACAGACCAAGGCGGCGCTGATCGCGTGCAAGTGCACGGTGCTGTTCCTGATCGACACCATCGAAGAATACTCGATCCGCGAGACGGCGGTCGAAAACATCGTGTCGGGACTATTCTATCTGGCCGGCGCCAACAACCCGACCAGCAGCGCCTGCAAATACAAGATCGCCCTGCCGACGGAAATCTACCGGGTCATCGAAAACGCCGGCGCCCCGGGCAAGCAATCGCCCGTGGTGGAGTTCATCCAATGGAACTCGCCCGACCTGGAGCGCATCGCCGCGCACCGCCTGCTGATCTTCGCTTCGCTGCACTGCCCCGACTTCTTCGCGCAGGTCGAGCCGGAGCTGAAAAGCCGCAAGGCGCTCGACAAGACCTTCATCCGCTCGCTTTGGCAGCATGCGCTGGGCGCGCAGATGGACAACGAAGCCGGCGCGCCCGAGAACCCGATCGGCTATTTGATGCGCCACACGCTGCTGCTGCCGCGGCAAGTCATCTATACGATAACCTTCGCCCTGCAGGCGGCGCGCGCGCAGTCGCGCGCGTATCTGCCGGTGCCGCCGGAAGCGCTGGAACTGGCGCTGGAGCGCGGCTCCGAAACCATCGCGCGCGAAGTGTTCACCTCCTACAAGCACATCTACCCGCAGATCGGGCAGGTCGTGGAAGCCTTGCTCGGCCACTGCGACTCCGAAATCGCCTATGGCGAGCTGCACAAGCTCTTCAATCGGCTCGTGCATCGCCAAGTGCCCCAGGAGTATTGCGAAGACTTCCCGAGCTTCCTGCGCGCGATGATCGATTGCGGCATTTTCGGCGTCAGGGTGAAGGAGGGCGAGCGCCACGTCGAAGGCCAGTTCGCGTACAATTACGGCGGACGCATCACCTTCAACGAGAAGGATACGATCGTGCTGCACCCGGCATTCTGCCGCCAGTACCTCAATCCCGCCAAACGCATCGCGCCGCGCCGCGCCATCATGGCGTTTCGGGCCATGGGCGAGGGCGCCGCATGAGATGGTGGATCGCCGCCTTCGTGTTGGGCACGATCGTGCACTTCTGGCTGGCGCTCGCCCACAACGACGCATCCTGGATCGAACGCGGCGGCGGCTTCACCGCTATCGTCGGCGCTGCAGGCGCCGCAGCCGCGCTGATCGCGGCGCGTCGCTTTGACCGCGCCGCCTCGCAGCTCAGCGAGTTGGGAGACGTGCTGACGCCGGAGCAGCGCGAGCAGCTGCAGCGCAAGATGGCGGCCGCCGCTTTCCGCCACCAGACCCTGCTCATCCTGATGGCCGCGCTCGGATCGGCGCAGCAAGGCTACGCCGACTGGCTGTTCGAGGCGGCAAGGACCGTCGCCGGCGCGCTGCGCTGAAGCACGCCCGGCGCGGCTGCTTGCGCCCCCGGCTTGGAACCGCTAGCAGGCGCCAGCCGTCCGCGCCGGGATGAGGGGAAAAACGCATGGATTTCGCAACGCCGATCACCTCGTTCGTGGCGGGTTTTCCCAACTTCATCGTTCAGCTGCTGGCGGCGCTCGGCCTCTATGTGGCCTCGCTGGTCATCTACGTGCTGATGACGCCGCACAAGGAGCTGGCGCTTATCCGCTCCGGCAACGGTTCCGCCGCCTTGGCGTTCGCAGGCGTGGTGGTGGGGCTCGCAATTCCGCTTGCGTCTTGCCTGGAGCATTCCTTCGGCCTGCTCGATCTTTTGATCTGGGGCGTGGTGACGCTGCTGATTCAGCTGCTTGCCTTTCGCGTCGCCGACATGATTCTGCGCGGGCTGCCGCGCCGCATCGCCGAAAACGATGTCGCGGCTGCAGTGTTCCTGCTGAGCGTGAAGGTCGGCCTTGCGCTGATCCTTTCGGGCGCGGTGGCCGATCCCAACGTCGCCATGATCAGAGGCTAAGGTGCTGCGTATCGTCCCGGACTGGCTGCTCTACATCGTCGTCATCGCTTCGGTGGTGTTCGTGCTGTTTCGGGTGGACGCAGGCGAGCGCGCCAACGCGCCGCCCCTGCCGGACTCGCCCAACACCGGCGCATTCTTGCCGCCGCCCTCGGTCTACGATCCTGAAGTGCTGGTCGAGGTCGGCCCCGTCGCCTCCGGGACCGGCAGCGCTTTCGCGATTTCCGAGGACGGCTGGTGGCTGACTGCGCGCCACGTCGTGGACGGCTGCCAGCATGTGGGACTCATCGTCTCTCGCGGGGCCGCAGCACCCGTGCGCGAGGTCAAGCGCGCGCTGTTTGCGGATCTGGCGCTCTTGAAAACCGACCGCGCGCCGGTGGCGCTGGCGCTCGACACCTCCGAGCGGCAATTCCAGGTCGGTCAGCGCGCGTTTCACGTCGGCTTTCCGCAAGGCCGGCCGGGCGAAGCGTACTCACGCCTGGTCGGCCGCGAGACGCTCGTCGCACGCGGGCGCTACGATATCGAAGAGCCTGTTCTGGTGTGGGCCGAGCTCGGGCGCACATTGGGCATAGACGGGTCGCTGGCCGGCATCAGCGGCGGACCGGTGATCGCCGCCAACGGTCAGGTGATCGGCGTCACCGTCGCGGAGTCAGCGCGCCGAGGGCGCATCTACACCGCCGCGCCTTCTTCCATTCACCGGCTGTTGCGGGTCGAGCAGGTCGAGGCTGAAGGCTCGCCCGGCCCGCGGATGTCGCCGACCAATTACGGCCGCGAGTCCGACGACCTGCGCCGTGCGCTGGCGGTGGCGCAGGTGGTGTGCGTGGCGCCCGGGGAGCATCCGTGAGCGCTGCGTTCGCCGACCGCCTGATCGAAGCGGTGCGCCGGGTCGACACACCTTTGTGCGTCGGCATCGATCCGTTTCCCGAGCGCATCCCCGCTCTGTTCGGCGATGTCGCCGAGGATGCCGGCGCGCTGCTGAAATTCGGCGCATCGCTGATCGACATCGCCCGCGCGCACGCGGCGGTGGTGAAGCCGCAACTCGGCCTGTTCGAGCAGTTTGGCGAGATGGGCTACGCGGTGGCGCGGATGCTGTGCCAACACGCGCGCAACGCCGGCCTGCTGGTCATCCTTGACGCCAAGCGCGGCGACATCGGCACTACCGCCGAGGGCTACGCGAAGGCCACGCTGGGCGGCACGCCCGGCTTCGACGCCGATTGCGTCACGGTCAATCCGTATCTCGGCAAAGACACGCTGGCGCCGTTCGTCGATCTCGCCGCGCGCAGCCATCGCGGTGTGGCGGTGCTGGTGCGGACCTCCAATCCCGGCGCCGGCGACGTGCAGGACCTGAACGTCGGGGGCGCGCCGGTGTGGCGGCGGGTGGCGGAAATGCTCGCGCCCGAGACCGCCCGGCTCCTGGGCGACGGCGGCTGGTCGGGGCTGATGGCGGTGGCGGGCGCCACTTATCCCGAGGAGGCGCGCGCGCTGCGCGAGGCGATGCCGCGCGCCTTGTTTCTGGCCCCTGGATACGGGGCCCAGGGCGCAAGCGCCGCCGACGCCGTCGCCGGCTTCGTGGCCGGCCCTCGCGGCCTGGAGGGCGGGGTCGTGAATTCTTCCCGCGCCGTCGCCTACCCGGAAGCGGCCGCCGCCGCGCGCAGCTTTGAGGATTGGCGCAAAGCGGTCGACAGCGCCATGGCGCAGGCGGCGGCGGAACTTCGGGCCGCCTGCAAACGCTAAGGGCGCGACAACGCCGGAAGAATTGGTTAAGGCGTAGCGTTCCTTTGGGGGGTGCGCCCGGTCCGCCGGGCCAGCGATGGGAGACAGGTCCATGCGAAAAAAACTGACGCATGCAGTGCTCGGCGCTCTGGCGTGCATGTTTGCGGGGCCGGCGCTGGCGGATGGTCCAGGCGATGCCGGACCCGACGTCGCCGCTCCGCCGGTACGGGCAGCGCCCCTGCCCCCGGCGCCAAGCGCCACCACGCCGGCGCCGCAGGGCCGCAGCGGCATTATCCCGCTCAACGGCGACGAGCTCACCCTGAACGTGCCGCGCACCTGGCGCTTCTACGACGCGGAAGAGGCTTACGCCTTCCTGCAGCGGAACAACGCGGCAGCCCCCGCCGGCACCGTGCTAGGTCTGCTGGCCCCCGCCAACGCCGATATCCGCCGGCCCGGAACCTGGGCCACGGTGGTGAGCTACGACGCCATCGGCTACGTGCAACCCGAAACCGCCAACGGCCTTGGCGCTGAAAACTTCGAGGCGCAGGTGCGCGAGGCGCGCACGGCGCAAAACCGGCCGTTCGAGGGTTTCGCCGCAGCGCCTGCTTTCGACGCCACCACTCTGAACTGGGCCGAACGCGCCGCAGCGCCCGGCGCGGCCAGCGCCGCCGACATGCGCCACGAGCAGCGCGTGCTTGGCCGCTACGGCGTCGCCGGGCTCACCTCAATCGGCAGCGCCGACCAGTTGCCGGCGATGACCACAGAGGCGGAGCGCCTGCGCACGATGCTGGCTTTCCCCGAAGGTCGCCGCCACCCCGACTTCCAGGCCGCCTCCGACCAGGTGTCGACCTATACCGTGCCCGAGCTGGTCACCGGCATCATGCCGGCGGCGGCAGAAGGCGCGCAAACGGCAAGCGGTGGAACCGGCCAGACCGGCTTCGGGGGCCTCTCCGGATTGTTCCCGTGGATCGCCGGCGGGGTGCTTCTGCTCGCCGGGGCGGGCTACCTGATGCTGCGCAACCGCCGCCGCGACGACGACGACGAAGAAGAGGTCGAAGAGGCTTAAACGCGCCTCACGCCATCCAAACCGCGCCGTCGCGCACCACCACCGCTACGCGGGTAAGGCTCTTGCCGTTGCAAGGGCCGCCTGCGCACGCACCGCTGTCGATGGCGAAGCTGGCGCCGTGCGCGCCGCAGACCAGATACCGCTGCTCTTGGACGAGTATGCGCCCGTCGGCGCGCTGCAGCGGATAGCCGGCGTGGGGACAGAGGTTTTTGAACGCCGCGATGGCGCCGCCGCTCCTGGTGAGGATGAGGCTCGCGTCCGCGACCGCGACCACGATGGCGCCGCCCTCCGGCACGTCATCGGCGCGCACAAGCATTATGCCGCCTCGCGGCGCGGTCATTCGCGCTCCGGCTTGAACGGCCGCGACAGCAGAGCGGCCATCGCCTCGTCAATGCTGACGCGCCCGGCGACGATGGCGTCAACCGCCGCGCAGATCGGCATGTCGACGCCTTGACGCGCTGCGAGCGCCATCACCGCCGGCGCGCTTTCGACGCCCTCGGCCACCGAGCGGCGCTCACCGAGAACCTCGGCGAGCGTGCGCCCTTCGCCGAGGGCCGCACCCAGCGAGGTGTTGCGCGACGTGAGCGATGCGCAGGTCAGCACCAGATCTCCGAGGCCGCAGAGTCCGGCCAGGGTTTCGGCCCGGGCCCCCATGGAGACGCCCAGGCGCGTCATCTCGGCGAAGCCGCGCGTTATCAGCGCCGCGCGGGCGCCATCGCCGAGCCTGCGTCCCTCGGCGACGCCGCAGGCGATGGCGATCACGTTTTTAACGGCGCCGCCGATTTCCGCCCCGATAAGGTCGCTGCTCACGTACGGGCGGAAGGTCGGCAGCCCGATGGTCTCGACGATCCGCTCGGCCAGCTCCCGGTCGGGGCTGGCGATCGTCGTGGCGGTGGGCAGACCGCGCGCGACATCCTTGGCGAAGCCCGGTCCAGACAGCACCGCCGCCCGCGCGGCCGGGGCCTCCTCGGCCAGCACTTCGGTCATCAGCGCCAGCGTGCCCCGCTCGACGCCTTTGGCGCAGAGCACGATCGCCGCGTCGTCGGCGAGATGGGGCCGCAGCGCGCGCAGCGTTGCGCGCATGTACTGCGCCGGCGGCGCCGCCAGAATGAGCGAGGCCTTCGCCGCCGCCGCCAGCTCCTGCGTGGCCACGATGGACTCGTGCAGCGGCAAGCCCGGCAGAAAAGCCTGGTTCACGCGCGCTTGCCGAACGCTGGTCACCACTTCGGGCTCGCGCGCCCACAGCGTGACCTGCCGGCCCGCCGTAGCGGCAACCTGTGCCAGAGCTGTGCCCCAAGCCCCGGCGCCGAGAACGGCGACGCCGGCAAAAGGCTCGTTGCCTGAATCCTTCATTGATCGTTCAGCCAAAACCTTATAACATTCGGCCATGGACGATAAGACCGCGACACGCGACCGCATTCTCCTCGCCGCCATGGCCCGCATCAAGCACTACGGCTACGGCAAAACCACGATGGCCGAGATCGCCGCCGACTGCGACATGTCGCCTGGCAACATCTACCGGTTCTTCGAGGCGAAGATCGACATCGCCGAGGCGATGGCGCGCAAGCATTACGCCGAAGAGCACGCCGAACTTGCCGCCTTGGCCCGCAAGAAGGACATGCCCGCCGATGTCCGGCTGCGCGAAATCTTCTTCAAGCGACTGCGCGACTCCTTCTGCATGTTCGAAGAAAACGCCAAAATCCTTGAGGTCGCGGAGGTGCTGCACAAAGAGCGGCCGTTGTTTGCGAACGAGCAATTCGCGCTGGAACGGGTGTTTCTGGTGGCGGTGCTGGAGGATGGCGAGCGGGCGGGTCTGTTCGGCCCCGGCGACCACGCCTTCACCGCCGAAATGATGCAGACGGCGACCATGAAATTCGGCGTGCCGCAGCTCTTCTCGCATCTGACGCTCCCCAAACTCGAGCGGGAGCTGGAAGGCGTGTTGTCGCTGCTGCTCCGCGGGCTCTACCTGCGCGGCGAGCCTGCCGCCGGCGCCAGGCAGCGCGAGCATGTTGTGGCTGGCGCATGAATTCGGCGTAATCGCTGAACGTTGTCGATTTTATTCATTGATTATCTCCGCGCACCCTGGTAGTGTCTCTTTATCGATAGCGCTGGAGTTTACGCCAATGACCGTCCGCCCTTCCCTCGCCCTGATGGCCGCCTTCGTTCTGGCCGCCGCGACCATTGTCTCGGTCGCCGTTGTGCCGGTTCTGCAGGTCGCCGCCGCCGTAGTCGCCTAAGCGGTCCTGGCGTCTCAACCCCCCTTTCATCGAGCGCCAGAACCGTTCTCGCAGGCGCGAAGGCCTCCCACCTTCGCGCCTGCTTCGCTTGCATTAATGGGGCGTAATTAACCCCACCCTCTCCATTTCTGCATAGCTGGGCTGGCTGAATCCGGACTACCGCTCGGCCCCGAACGTCCTCATCTCACCTTCGTGATGTTCGCATTTGCAGCATCAAAGCCTTGTGGGGAGAATATCCATGTCCACGCACAATGTTCCGGCCGCCGCCCGCACGCTGGCGATCGTGTTGGCGATAGCGCTGGTCGCCACGGCGCTGGCGCCGCTGGTTTACACCGCCGCGCGGGTGGTCGCTTAAGCCTTAGCGCCCTTGCGCCCCGGCCTATGGCTGGGGCGCAAGCGAGCGGCCTCGTCATCGAGGGGCCAACGCGGCCGGGCCGGAAATGACAGGTCGTCACTGAATCCCAGCGCAAATCTTTCTGCCCCCGCCAGCGCGATCATCGCGGCGTTGTCGGTGCACCATTTGAGCGGCGGCGCGGTGAACGCGTAGCCGCGCGCGGCCGCCAGGCTTTCCAGCCGGGTTCGCAGGGCCCGATTGGCCGCGACGCCTCCAGCCGCCACCAGCCTGCCCCTTCCACCCCAGAACGGGTCGAACATGGTCATCGCGCCGGCGACGCGGTCGGCGACGATATCGAGCACGGCGGCTTGAAAGCTCGCACACAAGTCGGCGCGGTCCTGGTCGCTTGGGATCCCCAGCTTGGCGACTTCGCGGGCGCACGCGGTCTTCAGGCCGGCGAACGAGAAATCACATCCTTCCCGGCCCATCAGCGGACGCGGCAGCGCGAAGCGTTTGGCGTCACCGCGCGCCGCCCAATGTTCGACATAGGGACCGCCGGGGAAGCCCAGATCGAGCAGTCTCGCGACCTTGTCGAACGCCTCGCCCAAGGCATCGTCGATAGTGGACCCAAGCCGGCGATAGCTCCCCACCCCCAACACCGCGATAAACTGGCAGTGGCCGCCGGAGACCAGCAACAGCAGATAGGGAAACGTCGCCCCCCCGGCTGCGAGCCGCGGCGAGAGCGCGTGCCCCTCAAGATGATTGACGGCGACGAGCGGCTTGTCGTGGGCCAGTGCAATGGCCTTGCCGGCGACCAGGCCCACCATCACCCCGCCGATCAGGCCAGGGCCGGCGGTGGCGGCCACCGCGTCGAGATCGGCGAAGCCTGCCCCTGCGTCACGCATCGCCGCGGCGATGGTCGCGTCCAGCCCCTCAACGTGCGCGCGGGCGGCGATCTCGGGCACCACCCCGCGATAGGGCGCGTGCTGGGCGGCTTGCCCGAGCACGATGTCGGAGAGCACGCGCGGGCCGTTCTCGTCCAGTCGCAGCACCGCCGCGGCGGTTTCATCGCAACTGGTCTCGATACCAAGGACGGTGAGCGGTTTCACGGCATCCCAGGTAACCTTTAATGCCCCTCGCCGCGAGAGGCGGCTGCATCCATAATCATGCGATGTCGGCACCTCTTTTCCGCATCGGCGCGCGCGGCTCGAAGCTCTCGTTGGCGCAAACCCATCAGACCCGCGCGCGCTGGGCCACGCACCTGGGCGCCGATGCGGAAGCCATCGAGGTCCTCGCCATCACCACCAGCGGCGATGTCATCCAGGACCGCCGCCTGATCGAGGCGGGCGGCAAAGGCCTGTTCACCAAGGAACTCGACGAAGCGCTGCTCGAGGGCCGCATCGATGTCGCCGTGCATTCGTTGAAGGATCTCCCCACGCGGCTGCCGGACGGGGTCGCGCTCGCCTGCGTCCCGGAGCGCGAGGATCCGCGCGACGCTTTCATCTGCCGCAGCGCGGCGAGGCTCGATGAGCTTCCGGCGGGCGCACGGGTCGGCACCGCCAGCCTTCGCCGCCAGGCGCAGGTTCTGTTCGCGCGCCCGGATCTGCGCGTCGCCACGCTGCGCGGCAATGTCGACACCCGGCTGCGCAAACTCGACGCTGGCGAAGCCGACGCGACCTTCCTTGCGCTCGCTGGCCTGAAGCGGCTGGGACTGGAGCGCGAGGCGATGAGTCTCGTCGATCCGGAGGCGATGCCGCCGGCCGCCTGCCAGGGCGCGCTCGCGATCACTGCGCGCGCCGGCGATGCGCGCTGCCGCGACGCGCTTGCCGCCTTCGAAGACCAAAACGCGCGCATCGAGATCGAGACCGAGCGGGCTTTCCTTGAAGCCCTGGACGGCTCATGCCGAACCCCGATCGCAGCACTGGCGCGCGTGCGCGGCGCGGCGCTGAGCTTCACCGGCGAAGCCCTGACCCCGGACGGCGCTGCGCGCTGGCGGCGCAGCGAAACGATTGCGCTTGGCGCCGACGCCATCGCCGCGGCGCGTGCGCTGGGT
>CAZNTI010000040.1:0-10615 GCA_964575885.1 uncultured Terricaulis sp. | reverse complement strand
GGCCTACGCGGTGGACTCGTTCCTCGATACCTTCGAGGACGATGGGCGCCTCATTGTGTATGCCGGCTGCGCGACGAAGGACGCGCGCACGGTCGCTGAGATCGTCGCCGATCAACTGGCGCTGCTTGCTCACAAAGGGCCCACGCAAGCGGAATTGCAGCGCGCCAAGGCGGTGTCGGCCGCACAGCTGCTCATGGGCGCGGAAGCGCCCTCGGCGCGGGCCGAAGCGCGCGCGACCCAAGTGTTTCTGCGCGACCAGCTGGTTACTTTCGAGGAGATTGCGGCGGGGATTGCGGCCGTCACTGTGGATGAAATCCAGGCCCAGGCGCAGGCGTCGCTTGCGGGGCCCGCGTGCGCCGCGGTCATCGGGCCGAAGGCGGGGCATGGCGCGCTCAACGCGTTTGGCGCATAGTCCGCGCCATGGTGCTGATGCGCAGAGATGCCGACGGCTCGCGCCGCGTCGATGGCGAGGGCGTTTACCTTCGCGCCCCCGAGCCGCGCGATTACCAGGAATGGGCCGACGTGCGTGAGGCGAGCCGGGCGTTCCTGACGCCCTGGGAGCCGACCTGGGCGGCCGACGAAACTTCGCGCGGCTCTTACCGCTACAAGCTGCGCCGCTACGCCGAGGACGCGCGCGACGACAAAGCGCATGCGCTGTTTGTGTTCCGCGAGGAGGATGACGCCTTGGTCGGGGGCGTCACCATCTCCAACATCCGCCGCGGCGTGGCGCAGATGGCCGCGCTCGGCTATTGGGCCGGCGAGATGTATGCGGGGCGGGGGTACATTACCGCCGCGGTGCGGGCGAGCGTTCGGTTTGCGTTCGACGATCTCAACCTGCATCGCGTCGAAGCCGCGTGCCAACCCGACAATATCGCCTCGCGCCGCGTGCTGGAGAAGGCGGGCTTCACGCAAGAGGGGTTCGCGCATGGCTATCTCAAGATCAACGGCCAATGGCGCGACCATGTGCTGTTCGGCGTCGTCGGCGGCGCGGGGTGAGCGCTTGACCGACATGCTCCGCCCGCCCAGCGACGTCGCGGTTCCGGAAGGGTTGTGTCTCACCCTCAGTCCCGGCGACGGGATGTTTGAGGGAAATCACCGGCACTATCTGAATGTCGGACGGTCGGCGCTGAAAGCGATACTGCAGGGGCTCGACTATGCCGAGGCGCCCCCGCCAGCCGACATCCTGGACTTCGGCTGCGGCGCCGGCAGGGTGCTGCGCTGGGTGCGCCACGAATTTCCGGAGGCGCGAATCGTGGCCGCCGACGTGCGCACCCCCGATGTCGCGTTTTGCGAGCGGATGTTTGGGGCCGAGCCTTGGGTGACGCCCGCGAGCGAGGGCGTCGCTCCACTTCACCGCGACGACCGCTTCGATCTCATCTGGGCCGGATCGGTGATGACCCACCTAGACGCCGACGACACCCGCGCGTTGTTCGCCAAGTTCGTGTCGTGGCTCAAGCCCGGGGGGGTTGCGGCGGCTTCGCTTCACGGCCTGGATTCATACAATCGAATTCTTTCCGGCGCGCACACCTACGGCATGCAGCCCGATGATCACGAGCGGATCGTCGAGGGCTTCCTCCGCAGCGGCTATGGCTACGCCGATTACCCCCACACCAAGGGCTACGGCATCTCGTTGACGCGGCCCGCCTGGGCGATCCGCATGGTGCGGGAGACGCCCGAGGTCAGCCTGCTCATGTATGCGGAGCGCGCCTGGGACAACCACCACGACGTGATCGCGGTGCGGCGGGATTAGCTCACGCAGCGTCCATGCCCACGTCCAGCGCGCGGGCGGAATGCGTGAGCGCGCCGATCGAAATCACGTCGACGCCGGTTTCGGCCACCGCGAAAACGTTCTCGATGGTAACGCCGCCTGAGGCTTCAAGCAGCGCCTTGCCTTTGGCGAGCTTCACAGCTGTCTTCAGGTCCGACAGCGAGAAATTGTCGAGCAGGATGGCGCTGGGCGCGTGCGCCAGCGCCTCTTTCAACTGATCGAGCGTATCGACTTCGATCTCGATGCAGGTGAGATGCCCGGCCGCTTCACGCGCGCGCTGCATGGCGGGCGCAACCCCGCCGGCGGCGGCGATGTGGTTGTCCTTGATCAGCATGGCGTCGTCGAGCCCGTAGCGATGGGCCCCGCCGCCGCCCAAACGCACGGCGCGCTTTTCCAGCGCCCGCATGCCAGGCGTGGTTTTGCGCGTCGAGGCAATGATCACGTCCATGCCCGCGACCGCGTCGACATAGGCGCTGGTCAGCGTCGCTATCCCCGAGAGCCTGCCGATGAAGTTGAGCATGGTGCGCTCAGCGATCAGCGCCGAACGCGCCGCGCCTTCGATTTGAATGATGACGTCGCCCGCCTTGACGCGCTCGCCGTCGCCGGCGCCGATGCCGAAGCGGAGGTCGGCGTCGATCATCCAGCCCGCGAGCATGGCCGCGTCCAGACCCGCCACCACGCCCGGCTCGCGCGCGCGCACGGCCCAGCGGCCCTCCGTCTCCGGATCGATCAGCGCGTCGGTGGTGACGTCGCCGGCGACGCCCAGATCCTCGGTCAAGGCGAGCTTGACGATCGGCTCCAGGACGAGGTCAGGCAACGGCGCCAGGGAGCGCGTCGCCGAACGTGAGGAAGGTGCGTTGCGGCTCTGCGGCATGGGGAAAATCGCTCCGGTGGTGGGCGCCGCGGCTTTCCTCGCGCGCGAACGCTCCGTGTACAATGAATCGGGCCGTGACGAGTGGGTCCGCAAGCCCGTGCGCCTGGATCAGCGCATCGATGTCGGCGCGCGCGCGCGTGAGGCCTTCGGCGGTGCGGACCACGCCGGCCTGCGCCTGCATCAACGCACGCAGGCGCGCGCAGGCAGGGCCAGGGAGTTCGGGCGGGGCCGCAACCGGGCCGGCTCGGGCCCGGCCGGGGGCGTCCCCGCCGTCGCGCAACCGCTCGGCGATGCGATGGGCGAACACCACCGCCTCCAGCAATGAGTTCGACGCTAGCCGGTTGGCGCCGTGCGCGCCGGTGGAGCTGACTTCGCCAACCGCCCACAGCCCCTCGACGCTGGTGGCGCCCCAGGCGTCGGTGACCGCGCCGCCCATGTGGTAGTGGGCCGCTGGGGCCACCGGGATCGGCGAGACGCGGGGATCGATGCCGGCGCTCATGCAGGAGGCGAAGACGGTCGGGAACGCCTCTGGGAAATGCGCGCCGACCGCAGCGCGCGCGTCGAGGAAGGCGCCGCGCCCGGCCTGCCGTTCGATATGGATCGCACGCGCGACGACGTCGCGCGCCGCCAGCTCCGACACGAAGGCGTCGCCGTGGGCGTTGATCAGCTTGGCGCCGTCGCCGCGCAGCGCCTCGGTGGCGAGCGGGGCCGGATCGACGCCGATATCGATGGCGGTGGGGTGGAATTGTACAAACTCCGGATCGGCGATCAGCGCGCCTGCCCGCGCGGCGATCGCCAGGCCCTGGCCCATCGATTGGGGGGGATTAGTCGTCACCGCATAGAGGCCGCCCACGCCGCCGGTGGCGAGCACGGTATGGTCGGCTTCGAGGAAGCTTTCGCCGCCGGCGGTTACACAAAGCGCGCCGCGGACGCGTCCGTTGGCGTCCTGCGCCAGGCTCACCGCGCGCGTGTGTTCGACGATATCGATATGCGGGGCCGCGCGCGCGGCCTCGATCAGCGCGTCCATGATCGCCTTGCCGGCGAGGTCGCCGGCGACCCTCACCACGCGCGGACGCGAGTGCGCCGCCTCCAAGCTTTGCGCGAGCTGGCCGTCAGGAGTGCGGTCAAACGGCACGCCCAGCGCGATGAGATCGGTGACGCGCGCCGGGCCCTCGCGGGCGATCAGCGCAGCGATGGCGGCGTCGACGAGGCCGGCGCCGGCTGCAATCGTATCCTGCGCATGCAGGCCGGGGTTGTCGTGCGGGGCGAGCGCGACCGCGAGCCCCCCTTGCGCCCAGGCGGATGACGAAGCCTGGCCGAGCGGGGCAGGGCTCAGCACCACGCAAGCGCGCGGCGCGAGCTTCAGCGCAAGGAAAAGTCCCGCCAGCCCCGCCCCGATGATGAGCACGCGGGCGGTCATGGCCTTGACCGAGCGCGCAGGCTCGGCGCGCTTATCGAACGCGGGTAAATGTAACCTCGGCGCTTGCCGCCGAACTCAACACCCCATTGAGAGTGTTGGGATCTTCGACTCGCTGCAGGACGAAATTGTCGGGCTCGTAGCCCGGCGTCGGTTCGGCCAACTCGCAGGTGATGTTGAATTGGGCCCCGGCCAGCTCGCCGATGCAGGCTTGGCGCGCCGTCACCATTTGGGACCGGCCGGTGGCGCGATCGATAATGCGTTCGTTGGATACCAAGCGGATGGCGTAGCGACCGCGCGCCGCGCGCGTCACCACCGCCGCTCCGCTCATGATGACGCCGAACTGTTCGTCGCCGTAGGGCGCGGTCTGGAACGCCCAGGCGCCAGAGAAATCCTGCGTCTGCGCCGCGGCCGGGCCCGCCAGCGCCAGGGCGGCCGCCGCCGCCATCATCCATGCACGCATGTTGCACCCCTCTGTTGGCTCTGCGGCGGCAGCTGTTGGGCGGCGAAAGGGGCGGCAATGCGGCGCCCGCTTCAGACCAGTTCCACAGCAGCCGCGGCGCGTCCGGTTTCGAAGGCGCGCGGCTTTTCCCGGGGCAGATCGAGCATACGCTGGATCGCCCTTTCGGCGCGCAAGCGCACGTCTTCCGGGATGGTCACTTCGTGTTTCATGGTCTTCAGCGCATCGTAGATGCCTTCGAGCGTGATCCGCTTCATGTGCGGACAAAGATTGCACGGACGCACGAAATCCACGTCCGGCGCCGCCGACGCCACGTTGTCGCTCATCGAGCACTCGGTCAGCAGCACCACTTTTCCGGGGCGCCGCTCAAGGACGTAGTCCTGCAGTGCTGCGGTGGAGCCGGCGAAATCCGCCGCCGCCATCACCTCGGGCGGGCATTCCGGGTGTGCGAGCACGACCAGGCCCGGATGCGCTGCGCGCATCTCGGCGATGTCTTCGGCGGTGAAGCGCTCATGCACTTCGCAACGGCCGTGCCATGAAATGATCTTCACGCCGGTCTGGGCGGCGACGTTTTTGGCCAAGAATTCGTCGGGCAGCAAAATCACCCGCTCGCTGTTCCACGCGCGCGCCGCCCACTCAACGACCGCGGCGGCGTTCGAGGAGGTGCAGGTTACGTCGCTCTCGGCTTTCACCTCGGCGCTGGTGTTGACGTAGGTCACTACCGGCACGCCGGGGAATTGCTGTCTGATCAGGCGCACGTCGGCGCCGGTGATCGAGGCAGCCAGCGAACAGCCGGCGCGCAGGTCCGGGATCAGCACGGTTTTTTCGGGGGCGAGGATTTTCGAGGTCTCGGCCATGAAATGGACGCCAGCCTGAACGATCACCTCAGCGTCGGTTTCGGCCGCTTCGCGCGCCAGCTGCAGGCTGTCGCCGCGGAAATCGCCGACGCAATAGAAGATCTCGCTGGTCATGTAATTGTGGGCGAGGATGACGGCGTTCTTCTGCCGCTTCATGTCGTTGATGGCGGCGATCAGCGGCGCATAGGCCGGCCATTCTACGGCCGGGATCACATGCCTGACCCGGTCATAGAGGTGCTGTGTGCGGGCCCTGACTTCGGGCGTGTAGCCAAGGCCGCGTTTGGCGGCGGCGTCGAGCGCCCCCCAAGCACCGTGCACCGCCCGCGGATCGCAGTCGCCATCGTCAGCGGTGAGTGGAGCGTCGATAATGCGGGCCATGATTGGGCCTCCCTCACGCCGTTACGGCGCTTATGCTCAACTGGAGCATATGTAGGGCGCACCCTTGCGCCGGACAAGCACCCCAATCACCCTTATGCTTCTCTGGAGCATAAGTCGATCGAAGTTACTCCCAGCTTTCGCGGGGCGCAAGAGCTGGTTAAGGGACGCTGAGGCGTCTGGAGGCTTCATGCGACTCGCTGTCCCGTTTGTTCTTGCAGGCTTGGCGCTGAGCGCGTGCGCGACCGCGGAACGCGGGCCGGCGCGTCCTGAGGCCGCGCAACCAGAACGCGGGTTCGCACTGCGCGGCGTCGGGTTCGAGCAAGTGCCGGGGTGGGCGCAGGCGGACCTGGCGCCGGCGCTGACCGCGTTTCGGCGGGCCTGCGATGGCCGCCGGTTGCGCCCGGCGGACGCGGCGCTTCCCGGCGGCGGTGCGTATGGCGGGCGTGTCGGAGACTGGGCGTCAGCCTGCCTCGCTGCGGAGGCGGTGGCGCCCGGCGGCGAGCGCGCGTTTTTCGAGCGCTACTTTGTCCCGCACGCGGTCAGCGGCCCGGGGGAAGCGCGGCTGACCGCGTATTACGAGCCAATCATCCAGGCGCGGCGCGCGCCGGAGGGCGCGTTCATAGAACCGCTGTTGCGCCGCCCAGCTGACATGGTGACGATAGATGTCGCCGCCTTTGCCGAGGCCTATGACAACGAGGCCCTGCGCGGCGCGCCGCGGCGGCTGACCGGTCAGCTCAGTGGCGCCGAGGTGCGGCCATACCCGGAGCGCGGCGAGATCGCGCCGCAGCCGGGGCAGGCGTTCGCGTATGCGCATCCGGTGGATGTGTACAACTTGCAGATTCAGGGCTCGGGGCGAATTGCCTTTCCCGACGGAGAGCAGGCGCGCGCGGCCTTCGCGGCGCAAAACGGCTACCGTTGGCGCTCGGCTTTGGGCGCGCTGCGCGACAGCGGACAGCTCGAAGGCGGCGCCACCTGGGACAATTTCCGCGCCTGGAGCGATGCGCGCGGTGCGGCCGCCACTCGCGCTGCGCTGAACGCCGATCCCTCCTACGTTTTCTTCGAGCAGGAGCCGATCGCCAATCCAACCGCCGGCCCGCGCGGGGCCGCTGGTGTGGCCCTGACCCCGATGGGCTCGATCGCGGTCGATCCAGCCTATCACCCCTATGGCGCGCTGGTGTTTGTGGACGGCACATTTGACGACGCGCCATTCCAGCGCTTGCTGGTGGCGCAGGACACTGGCGGCGCTATCCGGCGCGGCCCGCTGCGCGGCGATGTTTTCTTTGGCACAGGCCCGGAAGCGGGCGCTGCGGCAGAACGCATGAACGCGCCGGCGCGCTGGTGGACGCTGCTGCCGCGCGACGCGCCGATGGCGTGAAGTCACGGGCCGGTAACGCCAAAGCTGTAGGACGAGCTTGTGTGCGCGCGCTGCGTCGCCAGAATACGCTCGCGGTGGGACGCACACGAAGCGCCGGGCTTCCGGCCAGATTTAAAGGCTAACGACGTGCGATCTCGCATCCTGACCGCAGCGGCGGCGTTCGCAGTAGCCGGCTGCGCCGCAACCAGTGCGCCGTATCGCGCGCCGACACAGCCCTATGCGGGCGCGCCCAATGTGTACAATCAGGCGCCGCGGGCGGCGCTGCACAGCGAGCTGTTCGCGTGCGGGCGCTGGGGCGCCAATCTGGGTGAGATCGGCGCGCGCGGCGAAGCCGAGCTCTACACGCCCTACATTTACACCGCTGCCGGGCCGCTCTTGCGCAACCCAACCGAAACCGCCTGCCTGTCTTCGGGCTTCGGCTGGCGCGGCAGCGCCAGCGGCGGCGGCCGCATGCATTCGGGGCTCGACCTCGCCAACCCGAACGGCGGTCTCAT
The DNA here is from genome assembly GCA_964575885.1 of uncultured Terricaulis sp. Taxonomy (GTDB): domain Bacteria; phylum Pseudomonadota; class Alphaproteobacteria; order Caulobacterales; family Aquidulcibacteraceae; genus Vitreimonas. Next base: position 2,992 of record CAZNTI010000040.1, on the reverse strand, counting down.
CTACGCGGCTGGCGACGGTTGGGTGCGGGCGGCGGAGTGGCGTGGCGGTTATGGCAACGTGCTTGAAATGGATCACGGCCGTGGCGTGGCGACGTTCTACGCGCATTTGAGCGAGGTTGATCCCAATTTGCGGCCAGGCATGTTCGTGGCAGCCGGGCAGGCGGTGGCGCGCATGGGCGCCACCGGCAACGCCACCGGCGTGCATCTGCACTACGAAGTCTGGATTGACGGCGTGCAGGTCGACCCGCTCACCTATGGCAGCGAGCCCCCGGCGGTGATGTAGCGGATTAACGCTGCGGCGCAGTGGCGATCTCGGCGTCGGTCAGGGCGATGGTCGACAGATCAAGCTTGGCCGAGCCCTCCACGATCTCGCGCGAATGCGACACATAGATGAGCGAGCGGTTGTCGAGATCGACGATCCGGCGCACCGCGACGTTCTTGAAGAACAGGCTCTGGCGCTGGCTGAAGATTTCCTCGCCGGAGCGCTGCAGCGCAACCTCGCTCAGATCGATCGGCCCGATGCGCTGGCACGACACCGAGGAATTGGACGGGTTCTCAAACCAATTGCCCTGGCGCATGCGGTCAAGAAAGCTGCGGTCGAAATAAGCGATGTGGCAGACCACGCCCGGCAGCGCCGGATCGCGCAGCGCCTCGACCATGATCTCGTTGCCGAGCAGATCGTTGGAGAATTCGCCGACGTCGCGTTCGCCGTCACCGCAGGCGGCGAGCATGAGCAAGGCCGCCGCCGCCAGACTGTGCTTCAATAAAGTGTTCAAGGGACCGCCTCCGTCGCACTGCTGCAACCCGCTGCAAGCCGCGGGCGCCGCAAAAGTTCCAGCCTCGCGGACTCACGGGGGCGTCAGCGCCTCGACCATGAGCTGGGTGTCGGCGTACTCCACCATCTCCACAACCTTGCCCTCGGCAAACCTGAAGACCCAACAATATTCGTTAGCGTAGCTCTTGCCGCTGGTCGTGCGGTTGTCGCCGCGCGCCTCGACGATCACGAATGCGCCGTCGGCGTGGATACGCTGCGCGAGGATGACGTTCTTGCCGTCGACGAACTGGTCGCGCAGGGCTCTCAGCAGAGCGAGCACCTCGCCCTTGCCGCGATATACCTTCGACCATGCGGTCGTCCCGATGATGCGCCATTCGATGTCGGCGCTCATCATGTCGACGAACGCGCGGCCGTTGCCCGCGGCGATCTCCTCGAAGGCGTGAACAATGATGGCTTTGTTGGCTGATGTGCTCATGATGTCTCCAATGGCGCTATCCGCGACCCGCGCTCAAGCAGCGTTTCAACCGACGCCAAAGTATCGGCATCCTTCGGCGCCTTGTCCCAGCGGATGCGGGCGATGCGGGGGAAGCGCATGGCAAGGCCCGATTTGTGGCGGGGCGAACGCTGCAGGCCCTCGAACGCCACTTCGAGCACCAGGCCCTTGGTGGGCGTATGCGTGACCTCGCGCACCGGCCCGAAGCGGTTTTCGGTGTTGTTGCGCACGAACCGGTCAAGCTCGATCAGCTCCTCGTCGGTGAAGCCGAAATAGGCCTTGCCCACCGGCGTGAGCGCATCGCCGTCCCAGACCCCGAACGTAAAGTCCGAATAAAACGAGCTGCGCTTTCCAGAACCCCGCTGAGCGTACATCAGCACGGCGTCCACCACCATCGGGTCGCGCTTCCATTTGTACCAATGCCCTTTGGGCCGGCCAGCGAGATAGGGGCTGTCGCGGCGCTTGAGCATCACGCCCTCGACCGCGTCGGCGTCGGGGCCCGCGCCGGCGCTCTGGGGATCGGCGCGCGCTGCCGCCAGTTCGCTCCAGCTTGCGAACCCGATCAGCGGCGACAGATCAATCGGGGCCAGCGGATGTTGCGCGACAAGCGCTTCGAGCCGCATGCGGCGTTCGCTGAACGCCAACGTGCGCAGATCCTCTTCGCCGATCGCCAGCACATCATAGACGCGGATGAAGGCGGGGAATTCCGCCTGCAGCTTCGGGGTTGCAGCTTTGCGGTTCAGCCGTTGCTGCAGGGTGTTGAAATCCTGCACGCGCCCGTCGCGACGGATCAGCAACTCGCCGTCGAGCGCGGCGCTGAAGGTGATCGCGGAAACCAGATCGGGAAAGGCGGGGGAAATGTCTTCGCCGGTGCGCGAGAACAACTTGGTCGCCAGGGCGCGGCCGGTGCCGGCGCCCGAGGCCGCCTGCACGCGTATGCCATCCCATTTCCACTCGGCCATGAAATCTGCCGGGTTGAGCGTTTGCAGGTCGTCCGGCTCGACCGGATGCGACAGCATAGGTGGATAAAAGCGCACGCTGGTCGAAAGCGCAGGTGCAGGCGCGCGGCCCTCAAGCCAGGCGAACAGCCGCAGATAGGGCGGCTGGTCAGCGTGCCACACGTCTTCAATTTCACTGGCGTCGCGCCCGCCAATGCGCGCCACCGCGGTGCGGGCGAGGCGCGCCGAGACACCGATGCGCAAGCTCCCGGTAATGAGCTTAAGCAAAGCCCAGCGGCCGTTCTCGTCGAGCCGGTCAAGCCACTGCGCCACCTGCGCCGGGAGCTTGTCCTTCGCCGTGCGCTCAAGTCCGTCAACGACATCGCCAAGCGACAGCTGCGCGTTGGCACGCGCGGCGTCCGCCGGCCACATCAGCGCGACGGTTTCGGCGAGATCGCCGACGAAATCGTAGGAGAGCGCAAACAGCGTCGGGTCGGTGCGCTCGGCGGCGAGTGCGCGGATCAAGCCCGCTTTGGCGTGCTTGAACGACAGCGCGCCGGTCATCGCCGCCAGCGCCCAGCCGCGGTCGGGGTCGGGGGTGCTGCGAAAATAGCGCTCCAACAGCGAAAGCTTGCCGAGCCGGCCCGGTTCGTACGCGAGCCGGTCAAGCAGGGCGGCGAAGCGGTTCAAGCGGCGGTCTCGGTTTCCTCATCGCCGTAGCCGATGAGGTGGAGCGCCTTAGCGGTAAGGCCCTGGGTCTGGCACCAATGCGCCAGCGCGTCGGCT
>CAZNTI010000039.1:0-10660 GCA_964575885.1 uncultured Terricaulis sp. | reverse complement strand
AGGGCGACACGCCTTCGGGGAGGCCAAGAAAAACCACCCAAAGCAGGATCATCAAAGGCGGTGTGCTGATCGCCAGCCAGAAGCGGCGGCGCCCGAAACCGGACTCGGTGCGATCCTGCACGCCTCCGATCCACGGATCGATGATCAGATCAAAGAGGCGCGCGCCGAGAAAGATCGCGGTCACTGCCCAAAGCGGCAGCCCCAGGTGTTCGGCGAAGTGCGGCGGCAGGAAAATGATCACCGGCAGCGACAGCGCCAGCAGCGGCCCCGCCGGTGACGCGAACGCGGCGATTTCCCAGCCGGAGATTTTGTCGCCGTTCTTGTGAGCCGCCACGCGCACCTCCCCCGCCCTTCGACAGCGGCGAGGGCGTTTGCAGCCTCACCATCTATAAGAGGCCGTGCGTGATCAACCTCGCAGTGTCTTGGTCAGCAGCGGCAGCAACTTGTCGTTTGCCGCAACGATAGCTCCGGTATTCATAAAGTCGCCGCCATCAATCTCGTTCACGAAGCCGCCGGCTTCGCGCACCAGCACGACGCCGGCGGCGATGTCCCAGGGCGCCAGACCGCGCTCCCAGAAACCATCAAAGCGGCCGGCGGCGAGGTAGGCCAGATCGAGTGCTGCGGCTCCGAGGCGGCGGAGCCCGGCGCTCTGCGCCATCACCCGGCCGGCTTCAGCCAGAAATTCGTCATGGCCTGGACGGCCGTGGTAAGGCGCGCCGGTGGCGAACAGGGCTTCGCGCATGTCGCTGCGCGCCGCCACCCGCAAACGCCGATCGTTGAGGTAGGCGCCGGCTCCTTTCTCGGCCCAGAATAACTCATCGCGGACGACATTGTAGACGACACCCGCCACCAGCACGCCTTCGCGCTCCAGCCCGATGGAGATGGCGAAATGCGGTAGGCCGTGCAGGAAATTGGTGGTGCCGTCGAGCGGGTCGACGATCCAGCGATGGGTCTTGTCGCTGCCTTCGACGGCGCCGCGCTCCTCCATCAGGAAGCCATAACCAGGCCGCGCTTTGATCAGCTCTTCGAAGATGGTGTTCTCAGCTTTCAGGTCAGCGTTGGAGACAAAGTCGCTCGGGCCTTTGCGCGAGACCTGGAGGTTTTCAACTTCGCCGAAATCGCGCGCCAGCGCCCGCGCCGCCTTGCGGGCGGCAGCGATCATGACGTTGAGGGTGGGGGAGGTCTGAGGCACGGCGGATCCTGGGGGCCGCGACTGCTAGCAGCGCGGGCCGGGGCCAGCAAGCGCTTGCAATAGCGCCTGTCCGGTATAGCGTTAAGTCGCGGGTGGGAGGCGAAGGGATGCGCTGGAGCGCGCGATCAAGCCGAATTGGGTGGAGCGGTGCGTTGCTGTGCGGGGCGGCGGGGCTCGCTGCATGCGGGACCACTTATACCCGCCACCCCGAGTTCGGCGCGGCCTGCCTGGACCTGCGCGAGCGGCACACGGCCGAGGTTGATTGCGTCACCGTGTTTTACGGCACCAACCGCGTCATCGGCGCGCCCGCGCCGTCGCCGTATGAGGCCGTCGACGCCACCGTGGTGGAGAGTGCGCCGGCGGATGCGCTGGCGCTCGGCCAGGCTGACGTCTGGCTGCCGCGTTACGTCGCTCCGGGCGTGGTGCGCGAGCGTGGCGAGGAGCCGCGCGCCCGTGAACCCGCGCCGCCGGAGGCCGCCAGACAACACTACGTTTATGTCACGCGCATCACCGTCGAAGGCGAGGAACGCTTCCTCAGCGCGCTCGGCGACGAAGTTGGCAAAACCGCCGTCGGGGGGCGCCGCTCGATCCTGCTGTTCGTGCACGGCTTCAACGTTTCGTTCGACGAGGCGTTGATCAAAACGGCGCAGCTTTCCTTCGATCTGCAGTATCCCAATCAGAATCTGCCGCTTCATGAGCGGCGCACACCCACCTTCCATCCTGGCGCGCCGGTGCTGTTTGCTTGGCCATCGTTGGGCGAAGCGAGCGTGAGCGCCTATCGCGCCGATGGCGCACAGGCCGCGCTCGCCGACGAAAGGCTGCGCGAATTCCTGGACTTGCTGCTGTCGGATCACGAGCTCGGCGTCGAGCGCGTCAATATCGTGGCGCACTCGATGGGCAACCGGGTGCTGACCAACACTTTGCGCGAGTACGCCAGCGCGTACGCCCAGCGCGTGGATGGACGCGCCATCGAGTTCCGCCTGATCGTGGCCGCCGCCGACGTCGACCGCGGCACGTTCGACGAAGCGGCGCAGGCGTTCGCCGCGTACGACCCGCGGGTGACGATCTACACATCCAACAACGATGTGGCGATGTTCATCTCGCGCACGATTGCGCGCACCGCCGCGCAGCTGCGCGGGGAAGCCAACGCTGTTGCGAGGCTTGGCGACACCAATGGCGATGACCCGTATGTGCGCGAGGGCTTTACCACTATCGACACCACCAGCGTGGCCTCGATGGTGCAAGGCTTCGGCCATGGCTATTACGCCGACAATCAGGCGGTGCTGAACGATTCCCGTTGCGCACTGGCCGATGTGCCGGAGGCGAGGCGCGCGCTCGAGCCCGCCACCAGCGCCAGCGGCCGGCCGTACTGGCGCACGCGCGACGGGCGCGCGGGCGACAGCTCGTGCGATCTCGGCGTGACCACACGCAGCGCCCAGCGCGAACGCGTGGTTGACGACGGTGAGGCACCGCCGCCGCCACCGCCGCCGCCGCCGCCGCCGCCACCACCGCCACCACAACCGGTCGATACGTGCCCGACGATGGAGTTCGTGGTGTATTTCGAGTGGGATCGCGCCAACCTCACCCCTGCGGCATATGAAACGCTAGAGGCGGGGCTCGCGCGCGCGCGGCAATGCAACATCAGCGCCGTCACGGTGACCGGCCACGCCGACACCTCCGGCGCGGCCGACTACAATCAGCGCCTCTCGGAGCGCCGCGCCGCCGTGGTGCGCGACGCGCTGGTCGCAAACGGGGCGCCCATCGGCGCGATCGCGATCGAGGCGCGCGGCGAGTCGCAGATGGCGCTCCCGACCCGCGACGGCGTACGCGAGCCGCTCAATCGCCGCGCTTCGGTGATCATCCGCTTCGACTAAGCGTGCGCGGGTTCGGCGTAATAGGCGCGGCGCGGCGCGGGCGATGGCAGCTCACGGTCGAGCGCGTCCATGATCTGCGAGAAGTGCGCAAGTTCGGGGTCTTTGCGCAGGATGCGCAGCATGGCGATGTGGGCCGTGCGATAGGCCTCGTCGTCGCTGCCGGTGCGCGCGGAGGTGATGCGCAGGAGTTTGCGGGAAATGGCGTCGATGCGTGCGCTCACACTCAACATGGTTTCAACCCTCCTGCCGACTGCTTGTCGATGCAACCCTTTTGCGCGCTGGCGCGCCTGGCCGCTGTGCCGGCGGTCACAGTGCTAGCGCGGACCGCTTGAACGGCGGCTGAGCGGGGCGTTTAGGCCGAAATCGTGTTTCCGGCGGCGGGCCCGTGGACTAAGGTCGGCGCAGGAGGGGGCGGTGCATGGAAGAGACGCGGCGGCCGCTGCGGGCGTTCATTTCGTACGCCCGCCAGGATGCGGCGGAGTTCGCCGAAGAACTGGCTCGCGGCCTGGAGGTGGCGGGGTTCGAGGCGTCGCTGGATCGTCACAGCATTGCCGGCGGCGATGACTGGGAGCGGCGCCTGGGCGAACTGATCGAAGCCGCCGACACCATGGTGTTCGTGCTGACCCCGGCATCGGCCGCCTCGCCGCGCTGCAAATGGGAGCTCGAGCGGGCGGTCTCGCTTTCCAAGCGCGTGCTTCCGGTGGTGCTGCTCGATACCCCCGAGGCTGACACGCCAGAGAGCGTGCGTCGGCTCAACTACATCTTCTTCACCCAAGGGCGCTCGTACTCGGCATCGCTTGGCGAACTCGCGGGCGCGCTGCGCACCGACTTGGGCTGGATTCGCGAACACACCCGGCTCGGTGAGCTTGCCCGCCGCTGGGAGGAGCGCCAGCGCGGCGAGGCGCTGCTGCTGCGTGGGCCCGAGCTCGATACGGCGCGCGCCTGGCGCGACGGCAAACCCGCAGATGCGCCGACGATCACCGACCTTCAGACCGCATTCATCGCCGCGAGTGAAGCAGCCGAAGGCGCGCTGGTGCGCCGCGAGCGGGCGCGCCGGCGGCGGCTGATCTGGGGGCTGGCCGGCGCCACCGCGGTGTTCGCCATCCTCGGCAGCGCCGCGGCGGTGTTCGGGTTCATGGCGGACGCCAATTCGCGCTTGGCGCAGGGTGCGCTCGCGCGCTCGCTGGTGGAGCGCACCTGGGAAATCCGTGACGACGGAGAACTTGCCCTCAAATATGCGCTTGCCGGGTATCAGGCGAACCGGGACTCGCCGCTTGTGCGGTCCGCGCTGGCCTTTGCGCTGGAACGCGGCCAAAGCGCGATCGTGATCCCCAGCGGCGCGGCGGCGCCGGTGCAGGTTTCGGCGCTTTCGCCGGACGGCGGCACAGTGGCGATGATCGGCGACGATGGCGGGCTGGCGTTTGTTGACATTGCGGGGCGCGCAGCGACGCCGCCTGTGCAGGTGGGCCAGGCGCTCGCAGCTGGTTTCAGCCCGGACGGATCCCTGGTTTTCGTGATGCAGTCCGATGGCGCTGGCGTGGTGTTCAATCGCCGTAGCCGCGCCATGACCGATCTGGGCGATGTAGGGCGGGTCACGCGCGCGGCGTTCAGTCCGGACGGTCGGCGCTTGGCGCTTTACGGCTTCGATCCGGCAGCACGGCTCTGGGATATGGAATCTGGGCGCACGGTGGCGGTGCTGAACCACCGAAGTTATGTCACCTCGGCGCGCTTTTCCGCTGACGGAACGCGTCTTCTGACGGCCAGCGGCGACAACACCGCGCGCATCTGGGACGCCCACACCGGCGCGCTGCTGGCGAACTTCATGACCAGTTCGTTCGTGATCGACGCCGCTTTCAGCCCCGATGCGCGCATGGTCGCGACCTCGACGGGCGTGGAGTACAATGCAGTCTCTGAAGGCGGCGTTGCGGTCGCCAACGGCGCCGACGCGATCACGCTCTGGGATGCCGCCACCGGGCGCGTGGTGCGCCGGCTGCGCCACAGCGAGGACGTGCGCAAGCTGGCCTTCTCGCCGGACGGCGCGCGTCTGTTCGGTCTCGATGAGGCCGGGCGCTTCGTGCAGTGGGACCTCACCAGCGGGCGCCCGCTCAAAGCGTTCGACGGACGCCGCTTCGGGGTGCTCGATGGCGTGTTCGCGGCGGATGGCTCCATTTTCGTCGGCCAGTCGGAGACGTTCGCGGCAGTGCTATGGGAGAGCGCCACCAATCGCGTTATCGGGCTGCTGCCGGAGCAGAACCGATCGCCGGGACGGGTGCTGGGGGTGCACGGCAACGTCGCCGTGCTGGCGCTGCAGGATGGCAGCGTCGTTGCATGGGATTTCCGGCGCGCCCTGCAAGCGCCGGAGCGGCTCGCTGCTGACGGCTGTGCGGCGCTGCGCGCGCGCGGGCAGATGCAGTTCAGCGAGCTTGAATTGGCCGCCGATCCGCTGATCGCCGACGCCTGGTCGCGGCAGGGGCCGGTCACGCGCCCGGTTTGTCCGGATCAATGATACGCTGCGGCGATAGCGACAACGTGGGGCAGGCGTCCATGAGTGCATCCTCGCCAGAAACACTTCCCGCCGCATGGTATCGCGATCCCGCGCGCTGGACGCAGGAACGGGCCGCGATCTTCGCCAAGAGCTGGCACTTCATCGCCCACGACAGCGCGCTGACGCAAGCGGGCGCGTGGTGCGCCGACGTGATTGCCGGCTACCCGGTCCTGCTGGTGCGCGACGATCAAGGCGAGGTGCGCGGCTTTCACAATGTGTGCCGGCATCGCGCGGGGCCGTTGGTGCGCGAGGCGAGCGGGGTGTGCGAAGGCGCGCTCGTCTGCCAATACCATGGCTGGCGCTATGGGCTGGACGGGCGTCTGAGAAACCCGCGCGATTTTGGCCCCGCCGCCGATTTCGATGCACGCCAGTACGGGCTGATCCCGCTGCGCGCGGAGTCGTGGCGCGGGCTTTGGTTCGTTGCGCTCGATGCGAACGCCGCGCCGCTAGCGGAGCTGCTTGCACCGATAGAGGGGCGCCTCGCGGGCGCTGACTGGAGCGATCTGCGCATCGGCCTCACGCGCACGCATGTGCTCGACTGCAACTGGAAGACCTACGTCGAGAATTATCTCGAGGGCTATCACGTCCCCAACATGCATCCCTCGCTCGATGCCGAGATCAGGTCGGAGGCGTACCGGGTGTGGATCGAGGGGCGCGTGGCGCTGCACGAGGCGCCGCCGCGCGCGGACGATGCAGTCTATGACGGCTTATGGGCCTGGGTGTGGCCCAATCTCGGCGTCAACGTCTATCGGCGCGGGCTGATGATCGAACGCATGTCGCCGCTGGGCCATGCGCAGACGCGGCTCGACTATTTCTATCTCATGCCGGAGGGCGAAGCACCTTCGGCGGCGACGCTTGCGATGTCCGATCAGGTGACGGCCGAGGACAAATGGATCGTCGAGCGCGTGCAGCAAAACCTGGACGCGGGCGTGTACGAAACCGGGCGGCTTTCGCCCAAGCACGAAGCCGCGGTGGCGGCGTTCCAGGCTTGGGTGCGCGAGGCGGGGTAGAGGGGTCCTCACTCCCCCGCGTGGCTGACCGCTTCGATCTTGTTGCCATCGGGGTCGCGCACGAAGGCGGCATAGTAAGTTGGGGTGTATTCGGTGCGCAGGCCCGGGCGGCCATCCTCGACCCCGCCTTGCTCCAGCGCCGCCAGATAGAACGCGTCCACCGCCGCGCGGGTTTGCGCACTGAAGGCCGAGTGAAAGCCGTTGCCTTGGCTGGCCGGCTGACCGTTGATCGGCAGCTGGATCCAGAAACGCGGCGCATCGTCCGCGCCGTAGCCGACGCCCACCAGCTGGCCGTTGATCTCAACCGGCATGATCGGCGCAAAGCCGATCGGCGCCAGCACCGCATCGTAGAACGCCTTCGAGCGCTTCATGTTGGTGACGCCGATGGAAACGTGATCGATCGCCATAAGTGCCTCTTGCTCAGCGCCAGCGCGCGAACCAGTCGAGCGTGCGCGCCATCGCCAGGTCGCGCGCGCTCGCGTTGAAATTCGAACTGCCGGCTCGGCAGAACCCGTGGCCGGCGTCATACAAATAGAGAGGCGCATCCGGCGCCGCCAGCCGCACGCGCTCGATATTCTCAGGCGGGATCGAGGCGTCGCGAGCGCCGTAGTGCAGCATCACCGGGGCCGCGGGCGTGTGCGCCGTAAGGTCGGCGATCAGCCGCCCGTAAAAACAAGCCGCCGCCTTCAAGCCCCGGCACTGCGCCGCCGCCATCCACGCGACCGCGCCGCCGTAGCAGAAGCCAACCGTGTAGACAGGCTGCGGCAGCGCATCGATGGCGGTCTGCATATCGCCCACCACTTGCGGCCACGGCGAGGCGATCACGGCGTTGCGGCCTTTCTCGATGCCGGCGCCGTCATGGGCGGCCGCAAAGCCGGGCTCCACGCGCTCGAACAGTCCCGGCGCGATAGCGGCGTATCCCGCAGCTGCGAAGGCGGCGCAGATATCGGCGATATGTTCGGTCAGGCCGAAAATCTCCTGCGCCACCACCACGCCGCCGATCGGCGCGCCCTGCGGCAGCGCGCGCAGCGCGCGCACCTCGGCACCGTCGTGAAGGCTTTTCAGACTGATGGTCTCCGTCATGGCGCTTCCGTGCCATGGAGCTGCGGCGGCGTCGAGCCGCGCCTGCAATTTCGCTGGCGTGAAAGCGACGCGCGGCGGAAGCTGAGCCATGATTTGGGATCGCCGTTTGGCGGCTTTGACATGCGTGCTCTGGCTGGCGTGCGCGACGGCGCGCGCGCAATGTGTCGTTGCGCCCGAGCTTTCGGCGTCCGATGCTGCGGAAGCGGCGGTGGCGGCGACACAAACCGCGCGCGGACGGCGCATGGTTGCGCCGGTTTTTGTCAACGGGCGCGGGCCGTTCCGATTTATTGTCGACACCGGGGCCAACCGCTCAGTGCTGTCATCGCGGCTGGCGGCGGAACTAGGCCTGGCGGGAGAAGGCAGCGGCGAGGTGCATTCCGTGCATGGCGTCGCGACCGCGCCCCTGGTCGCGGTGGAGTCGCTGCGCTTTCGCGCGCTCTCGCTCGGACACGCGGCGATGCCGGTGATCGACAGCGGCGCGCTGGCCGGCGAGCACGGATTGCTTGGCGTCGACGGCATGCGCGGGCGGCTTCTGCGGATGGATTTCGCGCGCCAATGCATCGAAATCACACCGGCGCGCGGGGCAGGGCGGCTGCGCGACTGGACCGCCGTGCAGGGCGTGCTGCGGTTTGGGCACCTGGTGGTGATCGAGGGCGAGGTGCACGGCGTGCGCGCGAACCTGTTGGTGGACACCGGCGCCGATGCGTCGCTGGCCAACACGGCGCTGCGCCAGGCGCTGAGTGCGCGTCTTCGCCGCCACGCGGGTGAGATCGCCTACACCGCCGGTGACCCGATCCTATTGGACAATGCGCTGTTCATCCAAAGGATGACGCTGGGCGAAGTCAGCGCCCGCAATGTCACGGCATATGTCGGCGACTTCCATATCTTCCAGCTTTGGGGTCTAGCCGACGAACCGACGTTGCTGATCGGCATGGACGTGCTGACCCAAGCGCGCGGGCTGGCGATCGATTACGAGCGCGCGGTGGTTTACTTTCAGCCCCCCGGCTGACGTGGCGGGTCGACGAACAGCCGCCCGCGTTCGGTCCACAGTAGCGCTGCCAAGGTCGCCACGGCGGTGAGGGCGACGCCAAAGGTGAATGGCTGCGTCGTGCCGTCGAAGCCGCGCGCGATCAAGCCGCCGATGGCGCCGCCGCCGATGGCGGTGACGGCGCCGAAAAGCGCGGACGCCGAACCCGCCACATGCGCCACCGGCTCCATCGCAAGCGCGTTGAAATTGCTGGCGATAAGCCCAAACACGCCGAAGCAAAGCGCAAGCATCAGCATGAAGAGCGCCAGTGGCGGCTGCGCCCAGGCCGTGAGCGCCGCGTGCGCGGCGGCTGCGAGGATAAAAGCCATCAGCATGGTGTGCGAGAGCCGGCGCATGCCGAGCCCGACCACCAGTCGTGAGTTGATGAAGGTGCCGCCAGACACGGCCAGCGCGATGGCGGCGAAGGCCAGCGGAAAAGCGGCGCCCAAACCGTACACGTCGCGATAAATCTGTTCCGAGCAGGCGATGTAACCGAACAGGCAGGCCCCGATGAAGGTGCTGGCGATGGTGTAGCCGAGGCTCTGACGCTCTCGGAGAACGGCAACGTAGCCGCCAAGAACCGCGCGGAGATCGAGCATGCGACGATATTCCGGCCGCAAGGTTTCAGGCAGTCTGATCGCGGCCCACACGGCGACTGCGGCGGCGTAGATGAGCAGCGCGCCGAAACACCAGCGCCAGGGCGCCACCAGCAGAATAAGTTGGCCGAGGCCCGGGGCCACGATCGGCACGATCATGAACACGGTCATTGCCATGGACATGATCTGCGCCATGCGCCGACCTTCCGTCATGTCGCGCACTACGGCGATGGCGATCACGCGGGTTGCCGCAGCGCCCAAACCTTGCAGCACACGGGCGGCGAGAAACAGCGAGAACGTCGGCGCAAACACCGAGAGCGCAGCGCCCGCGATGAACAGGCCCAGCGCCCAAAGCAGCACCGGGCGGCGGCCCAGCGCGTCCGCGAGCGGGCCGTAGGCCAACTGACCCAACCCGAAGCTGGCGATGTAGACCACGATCACCAATTGCCGGTCATTGGCGTTGGCGAGCGCGAACTCGGCGGCGATGTTGGGCAGCGCCGGCAGCATGATGTCGATCGCGAAGGCGTTGAGCGCCGAGAGCGCGGCGGTCATCGCCACCAGTTCGGGAATCGAAAGAGCGGCGCGGCCCGCGGCGTCACGCATTGAAGCGGAAGTGCATCACATCGCCTTCGCGCACGATGTAGTCCTTGCCTTCCAGCCGCATCTTGCCGGCTTCCTTCGCCCCTTGCTCGCCCTTGCAGGCGATGTAGTCGTCGTAGCCGATCACCTCCGCGCGGATGAAGCCGTGCTCGAAATCGGTATGGATCACGCCCGCCGCCTGCGGCGCGGTCGCCCCGATCGGGATGGTCCAGGCTTTGGCTTCCTTGGGTCCGGCGGTGAAATAGGTCTGCAGGCCGAGCAGTCCGTAGACCGCACGGATGACGCGGTCGAGTCCGGGCTCGGTCAATCCGAGGTCGGCGAGAAAGACGCGCTTGTCGTCGTCCGAGAGATCCGCGATCTCCGCTTCCAGAGACGCGCACACGGCGATCACCGGCGCGCCTTCGCTCTTGGCCAGGTCGTTGACCCGTTCCAGGAGTGGGTTCCCGGTGAAACCTTTCTCATCGACATTGGCGATGTACAGCGTCGGCTTGGCCGTGAGCAGGCATAGCGGGTCAATCAGCTTGCGCTCATCCGTCTCGAATGCGAGGCTGCGGACGGGCTGCCCTGCATCGAGATGCGCACGCACGCGCTCGAGGATGGCTGCGAGCTTGATCGACTCCTTGTCGCCGGATTTCGATCGGCCGACGACACGGGCTGCAGCCTTCTCCACCGTCGCAAGATCCGCGAGTGCCAGCTCGGTATGGATGACCTCGATGTCCGACACCGGATCGAC